>DALYHN010000098.1:0-8092 GCA_031970875.1 Chitinophagaceae bacterium | reverse complement strand
TGCCTTATGTATCTGTACCGAGATTATTCTTCGCGATAGCCTCATTCTCATTTGCAGTGTATCTCGTACCTGGTCTCTGGGGTGCGCCTTTGCGTCACCTGAGTGGATTGATTCCGCCTGAAGGCACACAAGATTTCAACCTCAACGAACTCAAATACAAGATTGGCAATGGTACACATGTTACCAGTAGCAATAACAGTGCTGCTCAACCGCCCAAACGTTTAACTGATAAGTTGCATGTGCCTTATGGTTTAACTGCTTACTTCACATTGGAAGAAGGTATGGCAGCAGCCAAAGCTTTGAATAAACCGGTGATGCTCGACTTTACCGGACATAGCTGTGCCAATTGTCGTAAGATGGAGCAGGAAGTGTGGAAAGACCCAGAAGTGCTGCGCAGGATGAAGGAAGATTTTGTGCTCATCAGTTTATATGTAGATGAATCGCAGGAACTGCCTTTGAATGAGCAGTACAAGAATAAGGATGGAGAAATGATGCTGACAGAAGGCGCGAAGAATCTGGATTATGAAATCACCAAGTTTGGCTTCAATTCTCAACCCTTGTACATGTTCTTAGATTTGAAAGGCGAACCACTCAGCAATATCAAATATGGCTATGATCCGGATGTGCAGAAATTCATTCAACACTTGGATATGGTGAAAGCCGAGTTTGCTAAGCGAAATCCTTGATTATTTTTTCAGCGGTCGCTTTTTAATCATACCACCCTTGGTGTCTTTGATGCTGTTCATCACTACAAATGCATTGGGGTCTATCTTTTCAATCTCAGCATTTAGCTTGGCCACTTCCAGTCGGGTTACCACTGTGAAGACAATGCGCATTTCATGTGTGCTATGTCCTTTTTTGCCATAGCCGCGCTCACCTTTGTAGATGGTAACACCTCTGCGTAGTACGGTAATAATCATATCCTGAATCTCCTCTGCCTTAGGGGATATGATGGTCACGCCTGTATATTCTTCCAGACCCTCGATAATGAAGTCAACAGTTTTCGATGCAGCCAGATAGGTTAGAATTGAGTATAAAGCTACTTCCAGTGATAAGAGCCATGCCGCAAAAGAGAAGATGATGATATTGATGATGAGTATGATATCACCAATTGTTGCTCCTGTTTTTCTACTAATGGAAATAGCCAGCACTTCGGTACCATCCAACACACCACCACCTCTTACTGCAAGGCCAATACCAGCGCCCAGAAAGAATCCGCCAAATACTGCTACCAATAATTTGTCCTGCGTGATTTGTGGATATGGAATAATGGCTACTGCAGCTGCGAGTGCAATAATGGCCAATGCCGTTTTAATGGCGAACTCAAGACCAATAATACGCAGCCCCATGATGATAAAGGGCGTGTTGACAATAATCAGCAAAGCAGAGAGCTGAAAGTTGGTGGTCTCAGCAAGTAAGAGTGAAATACCTACTGCACCGCCATCAATAAATCCGTTCGGTAATAAAAAGCCCTTCAACCCGAATCCCGCTGAAGCCACTGCAATCAGCAAGAGTACAATATCTCTCAGGTTTCTTTTTACATTTAACCTAGTGAGCCTCGCTTTCTTTGCATACTGGTATCGGGAAGGTGTAAAGTTCTCCTTCGATTCTCCTGCTACAGATTGCATCACCACTCTATTCCAAAAAGATAGCATGCTGTTAAGATATTACTTTATGCATGTAAAAGCAAACAGCCCGCAAAAAGCGGGCCGTTCTCCTTTGCAGTTAGTATTGGTTTAAAGCGCTATTTGCTTTTCCACCATCATCTTACGCAGATTGATGAGGCCATAACGCATGCGACCCAATGCAGTATTGATGCTGCAATTGGTTACCTGTGCAATTTCTTTAAAGCTCATATTCGCATAGTGACGCAATACAATAATTTCTCTTTGTTCTTCGGGTAAGAGGTCCAGCATTTTTCTTACTCTGTCGTGGCTTTGTCCCTGCATCATCTTACTATCCATGCCAGGCTCAGCCAAGTTGATCATTTCAAAAATGTCTTTGTTCTCGCTGGTCTTGATGGTAGGCGTACGCTTTACTTTTCTGAAATAATCAACACAGAGATTGTGTGCAATACGCAAAGCCCAAGGTAGAAACTTGCCTTCCTCAGTATAGCGTTTGTTGCGTAATGTGTCGATGATTTTGATGAAGACATCCTGAAAGAGGTCTTCAGCGAGATAAGTGTCCTTCACAAAGAACAAGATAGAAGAGTAAATCTTGTCTTTGTACCGGTTGATCAGCGTTTCCAGGGACTGCATATCGCCGGCTTCCTGGAAAGCACGTATCAATTGCAGATCAGATGCCTGGTCCAATGTTTTCATAGCTTCAATTTTGGGTTAGGTACGGTCATTCACGGATGCTGGACGGCTTGATTATCAAAGTTGCATACGGGTTAATGCAACTTTCAGTACGAAAATTAGCCAATGGTTTATCGCTTTGCTTACTTGTGGAAAAGATTCAAACAGGGGGGTGCAGTTATTCACATGAGAATTGAACCATGAAATCGTTTAGATGTTATCTTGCTTAGCCATGGCAAAGACCGCAGTACAACCGAAACAACCCGCATTGGAGGCGCAAGAGCAGATACTCATCAAAGGTGCACGCACGCACAATTTGAAAAATGTAACAGTTGGATTTCCGCGTAACAAGCTCATAGTGGTAACCGGTGTTTCAGGTAGCGGTAAATCATCCCTTACGATTGATACCTTATTTGCAGAAGGACAGCGTCGATATGCAGAAAGTCTCAGTGCTTATGCGCGTCAGTTCATGGCCAGAATGGTAAAGCCTGATGTGGATTATATCAAGGGACTTTGTCCGGCCATTGCCATCGAACAAAAAGTCATCACTCGTACACCAAGAAGTACGGTGGGTAGCATGACAGAGATTTATGATTACCTGCGTTTGCTTTATGCGCGTGCGGGCAAAACCATTTCGCCGGTTAGTGGACAAGAAGTTAAGAAGGACGATGTAGCTGATGTGGTGAAATTTGTACAAAGCCTGCCCCATGGTAGCAAGGTGGTATTACTGGTTGCATTTAAACAACATGCTAAGCGCGATAGTCGCGAAGAGCTGAACATCCTTATGCAGAAAGGCTTTTCGCGTATGTATTTGCAAACTGCTGATGGCGCACAATTGAGTAGAATAGAAGAACTGCTGGAGTTGGATGATAAAGCACTCAAGCAAACGCTCAATAAAAAGGGAAATGCTGTCTATGTACTGATCGATAGAATGGTGGTGAAGGATTTTGAAGAAGAAGATATCCATCGTCTTAGCGATTCTGCCGGTACGGCTTTTTACGAAGGGGAAGGTGAGATGTTGGTAGAAGTGGATGGTGCACGTATGCAATCCTTCAGCAATCGTTTTGAATTAGATGGTATTCAGTTTGAAGAGCCTGTACCCAATTTGTTTTCTTTCAATAATCCATTTGGTGCTTGTCCAACCTGTGAAGGGTTTAGTCAGGTCCTGGGTATTGATGAAGAACTCGTCATTCCTGATAGAAGATTGAGTGTCTACGATGGTGCAGTGGCACCCTGGAAAGGAGAGAAGCTGGGATGGTGGCGCGAGCAGTTTGTAAAAGGTGCTGTGAAGTTTGGTTTCCCTGTGCATAAGCCCATTGCGGATTTAACAGAAGAGCAGTACCAGACTTTGTGGAAGGGCAATGCCCATGCATATGGTATTGATGATTTTTTCAAAGACGTAGAGCAGAACCTGTACAAAGTTCAGTTCCGCGTTTTGTTGAGCCGTTATCGTGGTCGTACTACTTGTCATGATTGTAATGGCTATCGCTTGCGCAAAGAAGCATTGTATGTAAAAGTGGGCGATAAGCACATTGGTGAACTCTGCGAGATGCAAACCAAGGATTTGTTGCAATGGTTCAAGCAGCTCGAGTTATCTCCCTATCAGCAACAAGTAGCCAAGCGTATTTTATTAGAAGTGCATCAGCGTTTGCAGACACTGGTAGATGTTGGTTTGGGTTATCTCACTTTAAATCGATTAGCGAATAGTTTGAGTGGCGGTGAGAGTCAGCGCATACAACTCACCAGAAGTTTGGGTAGCAACCTCACCAATTCCTTGTACATTTTGGATGAGCCATCGATTGGCTTACATGCAAGAGATACCGCGCGTTTGATTGGTGTGTTAAAGTCGCTGCGCGATTTGGGTAATACCGTCGTGGTGGTAGAGCATGATGAGATGATGATGCGTGAAGCAGATCACATCATTGATATGGGTCCGCTGGCATCGCATTTAGGTGGTGAAGTAGTGGCTGCAGGTAATTACGATGCCATTATTGTGAATGGTAAAAGTTTAACCGGGCAATACCTATCTGGTAAACTCAGTATTGCCATACCTGATAAACCGCGCAAATGGCATAATACCATTACGGTGGAAGGTGCCAGACATAATAACCTCAAGAATATTGATGTATCCTTTCCATTGAATACACTTTGTGTGGTGAGTGGCGTGAGCGGCAGTGGTAAGACAACTTTGGTGAAACAGATTCTTTATCCTGCTTTGCAGAAGATCAAGGGAGAGTTTGCAGATAAAGTGGGTTTTCATCGTGCCATTACTGGCGATATTGATTTGATTTCACAAATCGAGATGATTGATCAGAACCCGATTGGTAAATCATCGCGCAGCAACCCCATCACCTATATCAAAGCCTATGATGAGATTCGTGATCTCTATGCCAAACAGGCTTTATCGAAAATGCGTGGTTTTCAGCCCAAGCATTTTTCCTTCAATGTAGATGGCGGCCGATGCGATACTTGTAAAGGTGAAGGTGAGCAGATTGTAGAAATGCAATTCCTCGCAGATGTGCATCTGACTTGTGAAGCATGTGGCGGTAAGCGATTCAAGGAAGAAGTGCTTGAGGTAACGTTTAAAGGCAAGAGCATTCATGATGTGTTGGATATGAGTGTGGATGATGCGATTGCTTTTTTCGGCGCAGCCGACAGCGGTAAAGAAGGTGCTACAATCGCCAGAGCTATTCAGCCTTTGCAGGATGTGGGCTTGGGTTATGTAAAGCTGGGACAATCATCCGATACTTTATCCGGCGGTGAAGCACAACGTGTTAAGCTGGCCAGTTTCTTAGGCAGGGGCAAGGCGCAGGGACATATTCTTTTCATCTTTGATGAGCCTACAACTGGTTTGCATTTTCATGATATTCAGAAGTTGCTGAAATCTTTCCGTGCATTGATAGAGCAGGGACATTCACTGATTGTGATTGAACACAATACCGATGTGATTCGTGCTGCTGATTGGGTCATTGATATGGGTCCGGAAGCCGGTGATGGCGGCGGACAATTGGTCTTTGCCGGCACACCCGATGCGCTGAAAAAGCAGAAGGGTTCTTACACGGCTAAATATCTCTAATACAACTCTTCTGTTTTGGCCTCAACTTTTTGTGATAACAAGTACTTGTTTTGAAAAAACGAGGGGATTAGTTTTATGTCACTAATCCCTTTTTTGTTTCCCCCAATAGTATAACCAAAGTTTAACCTCCTGAACGCTTAAAAACAAGTGTTATGAGGTTTGTGGTTGTTCTATTGTGCAGCGTCTTTCTGCTGCTTCGTCTGGCCGCTCAGACTGATGGTGATTACCGTTCCCTACGTTCCGGTAATTGGAGTGATCCGGCTGTTTGGCAAAGAAGAGCCAATGGTGTTTGGGCTGCAGCATCAGTTGCACCGGGTTCGGCAGACAATGTCTTTATTCAACAAGCACATCGTGTAACGGTAGATCAGGCTGGTTTCGCTTGTAAAGATTTGCATCTGCATACGGGTGCTACGCTGGCTATTGGTCAGCAGAAATTAGATCTGCACGGAAAACTGCGTGCGTATACAGGAACTGCTGTTACCACTACTGCTGACATGGTTACAAGTAGTAGTGCGAGTCCGGGCGCGAGAACCATTACTGCCGGAATTGATGGACGATTACGCGTAGTGGGTGGATCACGTACTTTTTTGGCTGCTGGTGAGTGGGGCAATGCCGGCCTAACAGACTCAGGAAGGATTGAGTTTGCTGTTAACCCAACAGATACGGTCACCTGTTTGGCTGCTATCAAAGCCCGTGCGTTTTATTTCACTTCCGGTGCAGTGAATATGCGCAACAATCGTTTGTCGGCAGATGGTGGTGTAGCCGCTAGCGGCGATGTTTTTATTACGGGTGGTACACTTCGTTCTGATCAATCTGCCACGAATCAAGTAATCACGCGTACATCCAGCAACAGATGTGATACTGTGTATATCGGTCCCAATGGAAAGTTGATGCTCTTTGGCGCCAGTCCGAGAATGGAATGCAGTTTCTTCATCAATGAGGGACAAGTGATTTATGCGCGCAATGGTTCGCAGAATTTGCTGAGTCATTCTGCTGACCAGTTAGCGATGGACCCCCAGCAATACCATCGCTTAATCGTTACTGCACCTGGAACGAAGACCATGCGCCACAGTATTAGTGTGCATGGCTTTGTGCAATTGGCTGATGGGGTTACACTCGCAACAGATACTTGCGCGCTGAGATTGAAAGCCACTGCTATCAACACAGCCTATATCGCACCACTTGGAACTGCTACCATTACTTACGGTAGTACAGGAAAGATCATCGTTGAAAAATATTTCAGCGGTGGCGGCAGAGCTGATCAGTTCCCTAGCAAACGTGCTTTTCGTTTCATGGGGCATCCGTTCAGACATAGTATTGGTTTGAATGAATTGAATGGAGCAGGAGAAATTGCTATAACCGGACAAGCAGGTACAGGTAATGGTTTTGATGCAAGCGGTACGAATAACCCTTCTGCATTTTTATACAATCCAGCAGCTGCTATCAATGCTACACATGAAGGTTTGCAAGCCGGCTGGCAAGCGTTTACGCATACAAACGGACAAGCCAGCAATGCCTGGCGTGTTGGTCAGGGTATTAAAGTGTTTTATCGTGGAGCCAAAGAGCAGGGTATGGATGGTGGTTTGGGCTATATGGTACTGCCCACCATTGTTGCCATGGAGGGCAAGGTGAATATGGGTAATGTTACTATCAATCTTACACAGGGACTGCATACCGGGTTTAATCTAGTGTCTAACCCTTACCCTGCATCGGTGCAGTTGAAGCATGTGCAGCGCACTGGTGTTGGCGATTATATTTATCTGTGGCAAATTGATCGTGGTACCAGAGGTGGGTATACGGTGCATGATTTCTCAGAAGATATGGTCTTGCCGATAGGTGGTGCTTTCTTTGTGGAAGCCCTACAGACGAATGCGCAGTTACAGTTTAGGGAATCAGATAAGACCGCGCAGCCATCAGGTTTTGCTTTGTTTCAAAACAATACAGCACAGGCAGTAAAGAAAATACTGCTCACGCTTCGCTCGGATAAGATAGTTTGGGATCGTTGGGCCTTGCATTTGGAAGACAGCGCGCAGGAGAATTTCACGCGGGCTGATGCACCCAAGTTATTCAACCCGGATGCGAATCTTTTCAGTACAACTGCTGATGGCAAACAGGTGAGTATTGATAAGCGTCCGCCCACAAGTCCGCAGGTACCCTTGGTGTTGCAACGGGTACAGCCCGGACAGTATCAAATCGATATACAAACTCACGAATTAGAAAAGGATACCAATTGGCTATTCATCGATCATTTTGCCAAAACCAAGTTTCGATTGCATAGAGATACTGTGTATCGTTTTCAAGTATCAGTGGATACGAATACTTACGGAACTAAGCGTTTTGAAATATTGAATAAACACTATTATCTGCCGCCGCGTAAGGAGCCTTATTTTATTGTCTATCCGGGTATTAGTCAGGATGGATTGCTGCAAATACGTTTGCAAGCTGATAGTGCAGCAGCAGCAAGCGTAGATATTGTTAACCTGCAGGGCATGCGTGTTGCTGTGTACAGTTTTGGTAAAACACGCAGGTTGGAGCAGACTTTACGGTTACAGCATTTGCCCAAAGATCAATACGTGATTCGTTTGCATTTTGGTTCCATGACGCTAGTACGCAGATTGATATACCGATAATCATTTGTATATGGAAAGAAGAAAGTGGATCATTCTCTTGATACTAACCTGTCTCTATTTTTCCGGCAAAGCACAGCCGGGTTTCAACA
>DALYHN010000097.1:4750-8126 GCA_031970875.1 Chitinophagaceae bacterium | reverse complement strand
TAGATATCCAGTTCATCTCTTTCGATGAAGAATAAGAGCAGGTCGAATGGACCTTCGAACTGGGGTAATTTGATCTGATAATTCGTTGTATTCACACAAACCGATTTGCTACAAAGAAAGCCGAAAATGCCCATCGGTGAAAGGCCGACGGGCATTGGTTATCCACAAAAAGCCCTCCCGAAAGGGCCGGAAAAACTTATTTTTTTAAAGCATCTCTGATTTCCATCAAGAGCTGATCTGTAGAAGATGGGCCGGGTGGCGGTGCAGGCGCAGCTTCTTCTGCTTTTTTCATCTTGTTCAGGGCTTTTACCACCATAAACAGAACTAGCGCTACTACTACAAATGAAATAACGGATGACAAGAAACTTCCGTACTTCACAGCGCCCCATTTCAGGTCTTGGATATTCTGCAGCTTGGCAGCTTCCAATGCCGGATTCAGTAATAGTGGTGTAATAACATCTTCTATTAGTGACGTAACTATTGAGCCAAACGCACCACCGATGATCACACCAATGGCCAGATCAGCAACATTACCTTTAACGGCGAACTCTTTGAATTCTTTAACGAAAGACATGGTTGAGGTTTTGATTGCTTTAAATATCCCAAATTATGCTCGAATCGGCAAGTTGTTTTCCCCGTTTCCTGCAGAAAGATGACCTTTGCGCAAATTTTTTACTTGAGCAAGCAACTATTGAACTGGTTATTATTCCTGATCCTCTGCCTGATCTGGGGAAGTTCTTTCATGCTGATGAAATGGGGTATGTACGATGCCAATCAGCAACCGGTACTCTCCCCTTTTGATGTGGCTGCCTTACGTATGTTGTCCTCTGGTTTGGTGATGCTGCCCTTTCTACCCGCAGCTTTACGCAAAATGCCCAAGGGCAGTTGGAAAGCGGTATTGCTAAGTGGTTGGCTAGGCAGTTTCTTCCCTGCCTTCTTATTCACGATTGCAGAAACCAAGATTGATGGTGCGCTGGCTGGTAGCCTGAATGCACTAACACCTCTGTTTGTGATTATCACAGGTGCATTATTTTTTCAAGTAAAAACGAATCGACAAAAGCTGACTGGCGTGCTGGTAGGTTTTGCAGGATGCATGCTGCTTACCTATGCCAATACCAATCGTTCCTTAGGTTATGTGGCTTACACAGGCTTTGTATTACTCGCCACCCTACTTTATGGCATCAATGTAAATATGGTGCAGCAGAAACTACGGAATGTGGGTTCGTTGCACATTGCGGCCGTTGCATTTACGGGGCTGATTCCACCTGCATTGATTGTCTTATTCTTCAGTGGGTATTTCCATTTACCCTTAACGGAAGAGAAATATATGTTGGGTACCAGCGCTAGTGCTGTATTGGGTATCCTAGGTACAGCCATCGCTTCCATCATGTTCTATATGCTGGTGAAAAGAGCTGGCGGGTTGTTTGCTTCGCTCGTAACCTATGGCGTACCCTTTGTAGCCATTGGCTGGGGCATTTATTACAACGAACACATCACCCTCATGCATGTAGCTGCATTGGTCGTAATACTAGCAGGTGTGTATATCGCCAATAGAACACCTACATACAAGGCATAAAAAATCCCCAGCATGCCGGGGATTTTCATTCAGTATTTTGATGCTTATACAGTCATCATTTCTTTTTCTTTGGCGGCCAAATGCTTTTCTACCAAGGCAATATGCTTATCGGTTAATTCCTGCACTTCAGCTTCTGCATCCTTAGCAGCATCTTCACTCAAACCATCTTTCTGCATCTTCTTGATGTTTTCAATGGCATCGCGGCGGATGTTACGAATGGCTACTTTGGTATGTTCGCCTTCACCACTTGCTTTTTTGAAGAGTTCTTTTCTGCGCTCTTCTGTTAATGGTGGCAGGAACAAACGAATCTGGTTGCCATCATTCTGTGGTGTGATGCCAATATTCGCCATCATAATGGCTTTCTCAATAGCACCCAGCATATTCTTTTCCCATGGCTGTATGCTGATGGTCTTAGCATCCAGCACAGTTACATTGGCTACCTGATTGATGGGCGTGGGTGAACCGTAATAATCTACGTTAATCCCATCCAGCATATTTGGATTGGCCTTACCAGCACGAATTTTGATCAATTCTGTTTCCAGGTGATCAATGGCTTTCTTCATGTGCTCTGTTGCGTCATCCAGCACGAGTTGTAAATCATCTGTCATAACCTTGAAATTAGGGTGGGCAAATCTACAGAATTCTGCAATCGCTGGGGCAAATCATACCCAGCACTGCATAGATACTTTATGAAAGGAAATTGCGTACTGAACGGCGAAGACGTTCTTGACGGTCAAGTTTACTGCCCTTGATTACGCGCATCTGCGCGCTTCGCTTCGGATAGAATTTCAGCAGCGAAATACCAGCGAAGAAGACCAATACCTGAAGGCCAATCACTTTGGTGGTACCTAAAGGCATCGCTAAATAGCTGAGAAATATGAATAAGATCGATAATCCACTCAAGAGCAAAGTGATCTTACGGTGGCTATAGCCTCTGTCCAGCATCAGGTGGTGCACGTGATTTCTATCGGGTGAAAATGGTGAGCGACCGTGCAGGATACGAATTGCAAATACGCGCAGTGTATCCAACAAAGGAATCATCAGAATACCAAAACCAATGGCTGGCGTGGTTAAGATGGGTAGAATTTGAGATTGCTCGCCTGTTTCGATAAAGCGTATCACCAAGATCGCATTCACCGCTCCGGCCAACATCGCACCGGTATCGCCCATGAAGATTCGGGCAGGCGAATAATTGTAAATCAAGAATGCCATTAAGCTGGCAGCAAATGAATAACCCAGCAGTGCATAGAATACATCATTGCTTAGGAGGAAAAATGTACCAAAAGAAAGGCAGGTAATCACACTCAAGGAGCCAGCAAGACCATCAACCCCGTCAATCAAATTGTACGCATTCATCACCACTAAAATGGTGAAACCAGTAAGCAAATAACTTACAGCCGGATCGATGTAAGTGATGTTTAGAAAACCATACATGTTGGTAATCAACATATTGGCTTTAAACATCAGAATTGCTACAACAGCCATCTGCCCCATGAATTTCTTCATCGGCGATAACATGAGGATATCATCCTTGATACCAAAGAAGAAGATCACGATAAAACAAGCGATGAAATATTGGAAAACACTAAATACATCCTGCGCATTGGTAAAGAGCAGTACGCCCAACATGAAACCAACGAATATACCCAAGCCGCCCAAGGAAGGAACCGGTGCTGAATGCACTTTCCTATCGCCGGGAAGATCATACAACTTCTTCCAATTGGCTACCAAAATGATGACCGGGATTGAATAGAAGGTGATGACAAACGCTAGTATCGACCCAAAGAGAATGTTTTCCAC
>DALYHN010000097.1:0-4650 GCA_031970875.1 Chitinophagaceae bacterium | reverse complement strand
AGTGGTCACCCTGGAGGCTCTCTCGGCTGTGCAGATTTCCTGACTGCACTTTATTTCAAGACCATGGATCATTCCAATAATTTTTCCATGGACGCGGTGAATGAAGACATATTTATCCTGTCTAACGGACATATTTCACCTGTTTTCTACTCCGTACTGGCAAGAGCAGGTTATTTTGATGTAAAAGAACTGGCTAGCTTCCGCAAGCTGAACACCCGTTTACAGGGCCACCCTACTACCCACGAACACTTACCAGGTGTACGTATTGCCAGCGGTTCTTTGGGCCAGGGCATGAGTGTAGCCATTGGTGCTGCTTTAACAAAGAAGTTGAACGGCGATAAGCATTTGGTTTACTCACTGCATGGTGATGGTGAATTACAGGAAGGCCAGATTTGGGAAGCGGTGATGTTTGCTGCGCACCACAAAGTAGACAACTTGATTGCTACTATCGACTGGAATGGTCAGCAGATTGATGGCCCTACCAGTAAAGTGATGTCGCTCGACAACCTGCGCGCCAAGTTTGAAGCTTTCAATTGGGAAGTGATGGAAATGGAAGGCAATGATATGGATGCAGTAGTTGCCGGACTCAGCAAAGCCAAAGCCGCTACAGGAAATGGCAAGCCTATTTGTATTTTGATGAAGACCGCGATGGGTAAAGGTGTTGATTTTATGGAAGGCAGCCATGAATGGCATGGTATTGCGCCGAATGATGATCAACTCGCCAAAGCATTAGCACAACTACCAGAAACTGTTGGAGATTATTAATAGCAAGGCCTCGGGAAACCGGGGCCTTAACTTTTTAGAGAGAAGCTTTGAACACTCGCTTTACGCGATGGTAACCATGATGCCAATAAAGCAATCACCACAATGGTGATACCCACCAGCAGAAAGTCTTCCCAGATCATTTTTACCGGATAATAATCTATCAGAAAAGAATTGCCTTGCAGTGCAATCAACTTGAATTTCACCTGCGCCCAACACACAATAGCAGCTAGCAGCATACCAGCACCGCCACCAATGGTTGCCAGCAATAAACCTTCTCTTAGATAAATCCCTTGTATCCAATTGGCCGAAGCCCCCATGGCTTTTAATACGGCAATATCTTTTTGTTTTTCTAAGACCAACATGGTGAGTGCACCAATCATATTGAAAGCAGCTACTACCAATATTAGCGAGAGCATAGCATAAATAATCCATTTCTCTGAACGCATGATCTTGAACAAACTCTTATTCTGTTCAAAACGCGTTTCTACTAAGAATGCACTACCTAAAGCTTGTTGTAAACTGGCTTGCACTTTGTCAACAGATGCATTCGCACAATGCACTTCAACAGCACTTACTGCTTCTGCAGGCATGTCCAGCATGTATCGGAGAAAATCAATATTCGTAAATACATACTTATTATCAAACTCTTGTTGCACTAGAAAAGTGCCCGCATACACAGTTTGGTAGCTATTCAATCCTTCTAATTGAGCAATGGTTCTCGCCTTTTTATCAGGCACATATAAAGTGAGTGGCAAAGCAGCATCTTCAAAACCCAAGCCGATAGCATTCTCCACGCCTGCACCAATCACCAAGCCTGGCTGATCGATATTGCCGGTAGCAAATTGTCCGCGCACCAAATGTTGTTGAATCGCATTCACTTTTGTATATGCCGCGTCGATCCCTTTTACGGTAACGATGCTCTGCATATCGCCATTGCGCAACAAAGCTTTCTCTTCTACTACTGTTGTAATTGCAGCAACACCTTTAACAGCTTGAATTTTTTTGCGTAATGCAGCATCAGCCACAAATCGTTTTCCTGTTGCTGGCGCGATCCGAATATCTGCATAGAAGTCTGCGTAGAGACTTTTCACCATGTCTTCAAAACCATTGAAGACACTCAATACAATGATTAATGCTGCAGCACCCACGCCAATGGCCACCACACTGATCCATGCGATGATGTTAATGGTGTTGGTGGATTTTTTGGACCGGAAATAACGCCAGGCAAAAAATGACTGCATGGGCTTATTTTATTGAATCAGGATGGATCCTCAGGTTTGCGCTCAGATTCAATCTTTTTGAAGATTTCTTCCATTTTGAACACATGGTCGAGGGTATCATCCTTGAAATACTGTAGTACAGGGATTCTTCTTAGCTGATGTTTTACCTTATCAGCCAGTTCCTTTTTGATTTCCCAAGCTTTGCTGTCGATCATATGCAGGGCTTCACGCTCATCTTCCATATTGAATAAACTTAGGTAGATACGCGCTTCCAGCAGGTCTGGCGTAACCTTTACAGACGAAATAGAGACCATGCCCCCATTGATCATATTCAGTCCCAGCCTTCTGAAAATTTCGTTAAGTTCATGGAGCAGCACGGCTGCCACCTGTTTTTGACGCTTACCTTCTTGCATAAATGATACCTTTGCTCCGCTGCAAAAGTATTGAAATCAAGCAGCAAGCGGCATTTAAATTCAACGGATGAAAAAATACCTTGGTCTTGTTAAGTATCTAAAGCCTTATCGGAAGAATATTGTACTCTACCTGATTTTTGTGCTTTTCGCGGTGATCTTCAGTGTGGTATCTATTGCCATGCTCTTCCCTTTTCTAGAAATTATCTTCAATAATAAGCTGGTAACAGAGAAGCCTGCATTTGAGCTTAGCTCCGGATGGTTGCTAGATTCTATGCGTTATTATTTCAGTATGATCATTCAAGAGCATAGCAAAACCTATGCACTTGGCCTAGTCTGTATCTTTATTGTTAGCGCTATTTTTCTGAAGAATCTCTTTGTATACCTCAGCTATTACTCCATGAGTCCTATCCGTAACGGCATGATGGTGCAGTTACGTAATGATCTCTACAATAAGATCCTCACCTTGCCTATCGGCTTTTTCACCGAACAAAAGAAAGGCGATATCATTAGCCGCATGACCAATGATACTTGGGAACTAGAGAGTGCTGTTGCCAATACCTTGGATGGCTTGATCAAAGAACCCATCAATATTCTTTTCTTTTTAGGCACACTGGTATTTCTAAGTCCGCAACTTTCTTTATTGCTCTTTATTCTTTTACCTGTTGCCGGTTTCATCATCGGTAGAATCAGCAAAAGTTTGAAAAAGCAAAGCAATATCGCTGCAGAAAAATCATCCGAGGGCTTAAGCATCTTGGAAGAAACACTGGGCGGCATGCGCGTGATCAAGGCGTTCAATGCAGAGCGACATATCCGCAATAAGTTTCTGCAAACCAATGATGCATTGTTCCATGTGAAGAATAAGATGAATTTTCGTCGCGACCTCGCCAGTCCGATTAGTGAGTTCCTCGGCATCGTCGTACTCTGTGTGATTCTTTGGTTTGGTGGCAACCTGATTTTAGAGAACAAAGGTTTTGGTTTGAATGGTGCCGCTTTCATCATGTATATCGGCGTCTTTAGTCAGATCATCAATCCATCAAAATCTTTGAGCACGGCGTTTTACAATATGCAGCGTGGTACTTCTGCACTCACGCGTATCGAAGCCATTCTGAAAACACCAATTGCAGTTGCAGATAATCCAAACGGAAAGCAGTTAACTGAATTCAAACAGAGCATTGAGTTCAGAAATGTGTCGTTTTATTATGAAGACACACCTATTCTGCAAAACATCAACCTCACTATTGAGAAAGGCAAGACCATTGCCCTCGTTGGTTCTTCCGGTGCGGGCAAGAGTACATTAGCTGATTTGGTGCCACGCTTTCACGATGTAAGCAGCGGTGAATTATTGATTGATGGTGTAAATATTAAAGACTATCAATTAGAAAGTCTGCGCAGCCAGATCAGTATTGTAACACAAGAACCCATCCTCTTCAACGATACCATTGCCAACAATATCGCCCTAGGCACCAAGCCTGATATGCAAGCAATTCGCGAAGCCGCACGAGTAGCCAATGCATTGCAGTTTATCGAAAACAAAGAAGAAGGATTCGATACCAATATTGGCGATCGCGGTGGTAAATTGAGTGGTGGTGAACGTCAGCGCCTCACCATTGCCCGTGCGGTATTGAAGAACCCGCCCATCCTGATTCTGGATGAAGCCACATCCTCATTGGACACAGAAAGTGAAAGACTGGTGCAGGATGCCATCAATAATATGATGCAGAACAGAACCAGCATTGTGATTGCACACAGACTTTCTACGATTCGTCACGCAGATGAAATCATCGTGTTGCAGAAGGGACAAATTGCGGAGCGCGGCACCCATGATCAACTGATGGCGCAAGGCGGCATCTACCGAAGATTGGTGGAGATGCAGGAAGTAAAATAACCCAACAAAAAAGGCAGTCTTGATGCCCCTGTTGGTGTTATCACCAACAGTGAATAGTTTACTCTGATGCCACCGTTGGTGTTATCACCAACAGCGAATAGTTTACTATTTAGCCACGCTGCATACTTACAACGGCGTAAAGGATAAGCTCTTAGTTGCGGGTGAAAACACCTCGTAAGGGCGGCAATGTGAAAAGTGTTGTTGGTGAAGAACACCAACAACGGCGTAAGAACTAGCATTGTGATTGCGCACAGACTCTCTACCATACGCCATGCTGATGAAATCATCGTGTTGCAGAAGGGGCAAATTGCTGAGCGCGGCACCCATGATCAACTGATGGCGCAAGGCGGCATCTACCGAAGATTGG
>DALYHN010000096.1:0-8216 GCA_031970875.1 Chitinophagaceae bacterium | reverse complement strand
GCACGTAAATCATCTTTATACAGTTTCAGGTAGCCATTGTTGCGATACAGGAGCGTAAGTCTATCTAGCTCCTGACTGATTGCCTGTTTAGAGTAGGGCAAACCTTTTTTAATGCTCGAGGCTGGTAGGTCCTTTACAGTTAATGCTTGTAAGGTGGAATCGTTGAGTTGATAGCCAATGGAATCGAATCGAATATTCTTACCCGTGCTGATCTTCATGCTAGCATACACACGTTGCTGGTCTTTTATTGTATCAATGCGAATAGAATCTTTGAAACTGGCATAGTAATACCCTTGTGAGTTTAGGTAATCATTCATCAGTTTCTTACTTCGTGTTACATTGGTTGTATCAAAAGCAGGCGGATTCTTTAAGCTGTAAAAAAACAGCAATACCGTAGCTTTTCTTGCCTTTACGCTATCGTACCAATAATTATCTAGTTCTGTTGTTAAGCGTTTTTTCTCATCTTTGGTCAGGTTCCCTTCCAGAATCACCTTATTATCGAAAATAAAGGGTTGATTGACCGGGAAGTTTTTGACAGGAGTACAGGCAAAGAAAAATATGGCAAACACCAATGCGTAGACCAAACGAAGCATG
This sequence comes from Chitinophagaceae bacterium, assembly GCA_031970875.1. Taxonomy (GTDB): domain Bacteria; phylum Bacteroidota; class Bacteroidia; order Chitinophagales; family Chitinophagaceae; genus JAFLBI01. The sequence goes on along the minus strand of DALYHN010000096.1, from coordinate 7,622 downwards.
AAGGATGTTTTGCCAGTTAAATGCATGATCGCATGTTGAGTAAGAATGAGCTCAAATATATCCAAAGTTTATGCCAGAAAAAACAAAGGCAGGCCACAGGCATGTTTCTGGCTGAAGGCCCTAAAATCGTTGATGAATTACTCAATAGCCATTTTGATGTAACAAATGTCTATGCAACTGACGATTGGCAGTCGCCTAAGCTGAGGGATGCTTCAATACTGACAAGGGTTTCGGCTTTTGAACTGGAAAAGATCAGCTCCCTTCAAACACCCCAGCAAGTAGTGGCAGTAGCACGCCAGTATTGGCCAAGTGCTGCGCCAGAACTGGATCAAAAAATAACACTTGTTTTAGACGGTATACAAGACCCAGGCAATCTGGGCACCATCATTCGTATTGCAGATTGGTTTGGTATTGCAGAGATTGTCTGCAGTGTAGATACGGTTGATTGCTATAACCCCAAAGTGGTGCAGGCTACTATGGGAAGTTTCTTGCGCGTGAATATTTGGTATGAAGACCTTACTGCATTTCTTGCAAAGCAAGCAATGCCTGTATTGGGGGCGCTCTTAAATGGTCAGTCGGTATATGCAACAAAAATCGATCAGCCTTCTTTGCTGATTATCGGAAATGAATCTAAAGGCATCAGAGAACATTTACTGCCATATATCAACCAGCCCATAAGTATTCCGGGAAATGGTGGTGCAGAATCCCTGAATGCAGGAGTGGCAACAGGTATCCTTGTGTCTCATTTACTGCACTAGCGAAACTGCAAAGCTTTAACTGGCTGCATTTTTCTGATCAGTAATGTTGGAATGATCAAGGCGAGATAGCAAATAAGTGCTGTGGCCATACACACCAGCAATACTTCTCCATAATGAATCAAGACTGGCGCTGTGGCCACATAGTAATTCACTTCGTCTAGTTTGATGAAGCCAGTTTGTTGTTGCAGTGAGCAAATGCCTAGTCCGGCAATCAAGCCAATACCAATGCCTTTTAACGTGATCATTGTGGCATGATATAAAAAGACTTTCTGAATCATCCAATCGCTGGCGCCAACAGATTTTAAAGTGCCAATCATTTTGGTGCGTTCCAGCACTAAGATCAGCAAACAGGTGATCATATTGATGATGGCAATAATGGCCATGATGATGAAGATGACGTTTCGGTTGATATCCTGCACGCCCAGCCAGTCGAATATATTCGGGTAGAATTCTTTGGTGGTCTTGCTGCTCCATTCAATGGGTAATTGATCCATCAGCAGGCTATTGGTGGTATCCATCTGATGATAATCGTTCAAGAAAATTTCATAACCACCAATTTGCTGATTTGTCCAGTTGTTGAGCAATTGTATCAGCCTGATATCGCCGATGGCAAATAGTTTATCGAATTCTTCTACGCCAGTTCTGTACAAACCTGCTACCACCAATTTTCGATAAGTGCTGGTGCCTGTTTCTTCTGAAATGAAATAGACTTTAATGGTGTCTGCTACTTTCAGGTTCATCAGTGCTGCAGTTTGTGCAGATACCAGTATTTCCTTGCTATAACTGCTGTCATTGTATTGTAACCAACGACCAGCTTTTAGGAAGGGCTTGAGTTGTGTGCTGTCGTAATCTTTGCCTACACCTTTGAATAATACACCTTCAATTTCTTGTTGGTGTTCCAATACTGCTGACCTTGTTGCAAAAGATTGAACTTGCGCTACACCGGGCTGCTTTTTGATGATCTGTATTACTGTATCGTTGCTCGTGATGGGAGCGGCTTCTGCTGTAAAGATTCTGTCGGCCTGATAATGTTGCACACGGATATGCCCCCAGAAGCTAAAAATTTTCTCGCTAACAGTCTGCTGAAATCCATTCACGAAACCAAGGGTGAGGATCATAGCAGCTACACTAATTGCCGTTGCAGTGATAGACAAGCGGATGATAAATGCAGAGAACCTTTTTTGTCCTTTAACAGCCAAGCGGCGCGCTATGTAGAAAGAGAGATTCACGATTGTTTCAAAGCTACATCCTGTGTGGCATTACAGCAAAATCAATCTGGGTTTCATCTATGGAATGGTTATTTTTAACACATGATGCGCTGTTTATTATTGTTTCTTCTGCTCACTAAGGCTGGTTTCGCTCAGCCTGATCAGGTATTTAAAAGTAGTATCCGTTCTGTGCGTTTGTTTCAGCAAAACAATCAAGGTGGCTTGCCGATTATTTCATTAAATAGTGTTGAGCAGCTGGAACTACATTTCGATGATATGGATGCACAGGTACGCAATTATGCGTACACCTTTCAACTCTGCAATGCTGATTGGTCGCCTGCCATGCTCAGTACATTCGATTATATCAGTGGGTTTACCCAACAGCGCATACTGCAGTTTAGGCCATCATCCATTGCTGTTAGCAAGTATGTGCATTATCAAACAATGTTGCCAGAGCGCAATTGTATGCCGAATAAGAGCGGTAATTATTTATTGAAAGTATTTATGGATGGCGATCCCAATAAGCCTGCATTTACTTGCAGAATGATGGTAGTGGACAGTCGTATTAGTATTGCTGCACAAGTCTTGCAACCTTTTCAACCAGAAGTGTTCAGAACACACCAGCGCATACAACTGGCTTTGAATACCGGCAATATGAATATTATGAGCCCCCAGCAACAGCTGAGTGTATATGTTCTGCAGAATCGTAATTGGTCGAATATGCGGGTTGTAAAACCATTGTTTCAAAGAGGCAATGTGTTAGAGTTTAATACAGAACAGGATTTGGTTTTCCCCGGTATGAAAGAATATCGTTGGGCAGATTTGCGAAGCTACCGTTTTGTGAGTGATCGAATGGAATCGGCTAAAAGGACAGCAGATGGGTTTGATGTAGTGCTAAAACCTGATTTGCCCAGACCTGCGTTACGCTATGCGTTTTATGCAGACAGGAATGGTTGGTCGGATATTGCTTCTTCTGAATCATTGAATCCATGGTGGCAGACTGATTATGCGCAAGTCGAGTTTCGATATGCTGCTGAACAATTGACCAAGGGTAGAACGCTACATATTTTGTCGGACTTTTCCGGAACAACACCTACACCTGCCAATCGCTTAATGTATGATTCTGCCAGCGGTATGTATGCAACAAAGCTTCCATTGAAGCAAGGCTATTACTGGTATCAATATGGCGTCTATGACGGTAAGCAAGTTGATTTCACACCTTCAGAAGGTAATTTCTGGGAAACAGAAAATGATTATACCATCTTCGTGTATTTCCGTTCTTTCACGGGCAGGCACGATGAATTACTGGCTGTACAGTCTATCAATTCCAGATTTGGTCGAAGATAATTTATGCGAAAGCAGCGGCTAGTTCCTGAGGCTGGCGTGCATCTGCATAGAAGCCGGCAATCTTGCTGATAACAGCTTCTACCAATGCATCCGGACAACTTGCACCGCTCGTAACCAAAATACGCACAGGTTTTTGAGCAGGTAACCAATTGGTTATTTCACTTGTTTCCTTGGTGCGCCAGTTACAGTGAATCAATTGATGCTGATCAATGATTTTCTCAGCACTATCCACAAAATAAGTTGGCAGTTTCTGCTCACAAAGTTCCACCAAGTGTGAGGTATTGCTGCTGTTATAACCTCCAATCACCATTCCAATGTCTGCCGGCGTATCCAACATGCCTGTTACTGCAGTTTGGTTATCATTGGTGGCGTAACAAAGTGTATCACGTGTATCAGCAAAACGAGTGTCAATATTTTCTTTAGTCAAGCCATAATGTTTAATCATCACTGCTTTCAGGTAATCCGCAATGGCTTGCGTGTCTGTTGCCAGCTGTGTGGTTTGATTCACCACACCTATTTTTTGCAAATCCTTTTCTGGATCAAACCCTTCAGAACATCTGCCACTAAATACGTTATGGAATGCTGAAGCTGGCCTTTTGCCAGTGATAAATTCAGCCAATACAATCGTATCATCCATATCATTCACAATCACCGTTGGCGTGTGTGATGCTGCGTGTGAAAAAGTAGCTCGTGTTTCTTCGTGCTTAGGTTTGCCATGTACCACAATCGTATAACCCTTACCTGCTATTTGCTCACTGCGGTTCCAAACTTTTTCAACAAAGGGACAAGTGGTATTATATTTCTCTGTTGGGATACCTTTTTCATTCAGCAGTTTTTCGATTTCCAATGTGGTCCCAAAAGCAGGGATCAACACTACATCATTAGCAGTCAATGTTTCAAACGGAATCAATTGTTTGCCATAAGTGTCTTGCAAAAACTGCACACCTCTTACTTGCAAATCTGCATTCACTTGAGGATTATGGATCATTTCGCTCAGCAGGAAAATGCGTTTGCCGGGGTTCTCTTCAATGGTTCGGAAAGCAATTTCAATAGCGTTCTCTACGCCATAGCAAAAACCAAAATGGCGGGCCAGATAAATATGCACGGGACCAAGATCCAGCAGGGTGGGACTAAAATCCTTTTTCAGTTTGTCTTCCTGCTTGCGTTTCTGCTTAATGGCACTAATCAGGTTGCTTCTGTATATATTGGGAACTTGAAACTGCTTCATAGTTGTAATAACGGCTGTGAAGGTACAAAGTTCAGGGCTTTGTTAGGGTGAAGGCCTTTGCACAGCTATCTTTGCCGCATGCATTATGTTTCCGCCGAGGGTTTGGTCAAGAGTTATGGCATTGCCGCCTGTTTCAACAATATTTCCTTTCACATCAATGAGGGCGATAAAATTGCCTTGGTAGCGCGTAATGGCGTGGGTAAGAGCACTTTGTTGCGTATTCTGGCGGGCAAGGAAACACCAGATGCTGGTAAACTCTGGATTCATAAAGATGTAACCGTTGCACTGTTTGAGCAGGATCCGCAGTTCGATGAGACCAAAACTGTTTTGGAAAACATCTTTCACAGCAGTCACCCCATCATGGCGGCTATTCGATTGTACGAAGCGGCTGTTGATAGTGAGGATGGCCATGCATTGGCAGAAGCTATTGTACAGATGGATGAATTGGGTGCTTGGGATTTTGAGGCCAAAGTGAAGCAGATTTTGGGTAAGCTGAATATTCATCACCTGAAGCAACCCGTTGCTGCATTGAGTGGCGGTCAGCGTAAACGCGTGGCATTGGCTAAGACTTTGATTGATATCGGCTTCGATCATAAGCACACTTTGCTGATGATGGATGAGCCTACTAACCACCTGGATGTAGAAATGATTGAGTGGTTAGAACATTACCTCAATCAGGAGAATGTGACACTCTTATTGGTTACGCACGATCGATATTTTCTGGATGCTGTTTGTGAAGAGATATGGGAGTTGGAGCGGGAAGATATGTTTGTGTATAAGGGTGATTACGAGAACTATCTCGACAAGAAAGCTGCGCGTATCGAAAGTGAGCAGGCCAGTATTGAAAAAGCGCGTAATACGTATCGAAAGGAATTGGAATGGATGCGCAAGCAGCCTAAAGCTAGAACCACCAAGAGTAAATCGCGTCAGGATAATTTCTATGAGGTAGAAGCCAAGGCCAAGCAGCGCATTGAAGATGCGCAGCTGCAGTTGGACATGAAGATGAGTCGCTTGGGTGGTAAAGTAGCTGAGCTGAAAAAATTGTATAAGTCCTATGGCGATAAGCCCATCCTCAAAGGTTTCGATTATACATTCAGCAAGGGAGAACGTATTGGTGTGATTGGAAAGAATGGGGTAGGTAAGTCCACTTTCTTAAATATCCTGCAAGGTCTGGAGCCTGCTGATAGTGGTAAGATCAATATTGGCGATACAGTAGTCTTTGGTAATTTTTCTCAGCAGGGTTTGGTGATTAAGGAAGATATGCGGGTGATTGAGTATGTCAAAACCTTTGCAGAGAGTTTTCCATTGGCCAAGGGCGGCAGCTTAAGTGCTGCGCAATTCTTGGAATTATTTCTGTTTACACCGGATAAGCAATACACCTATTTGTCTGCCTTAAGTGGTGGAGAGAAAAAGCGTCTGCAACTACTTACTGTGCTTTTCCGCAATCCGAATTTTCTGATTTTGGATGAGCCGACGAATGATTTAGATCTGCCTACACTAGCAGTACTGGAAAACTTTTTATCCGACTATCCCGGTTGCGTCTTGATTGTGTCGCACGATCGTTATTTCATGGATCGTTTAGTAGATCATTTGTTTGTGTTTGAAGGCGATGGCGTGATTCGTGATTTCCCGGGCAATTATACCCAATATCGTCTGAAACAAAGGAGAACGGAGCTGGTAGAGAAAGAACAACAGCAGCAGCTAGTTGCAGCCGCCGATACAGCGTCGGTTGAAAAGAAGAAAGCTGGTTTTAAAGAAAAAAGAGAATTTGAATTACTCGAAAAAGAGATACCTGCTTTAGAAGCTGAAAGAGCAGCAGCGGAAGCACAATTAGCTAATCCTGAATTGGATTATGAAAAACTCCATCTGCTAAGTAAGCGCATCGGTGAAATCTCTGCCGAGCTGGAACAAAAAGAGCTCCGTTGGTTGGAGCTCAGTGAAATCTTAGGCTAAATATTGTTGATTGATTATTGACTATTGTCAATTGAGAGTTTGCTACTGCTTATTTAAAGCTGATCAACTCTACATCAAAAATCAAAGTACTGTTTGGCCCGATCTGTGCACTAACTTGTCTTTCTCCATAACCCAGATGTGGCGGAATGAAGAAACGGAATTTACTACCCACAGGCATCAATTGTAAACCTTCTGTCCAGCCCTTAATCACCATATTCAAAGGGAATGAAGCTGGCTGTCCGCGTTGTACGGAGCTGTCGAATACAGTACCATCAATCAAAGTGCCGTGGTAATGGCATGTAACCGTGTGTGTAGGCCAGGGCTTCTCGCCTTCACCCATGGTCAATACTTCATATTGTAAACCACTGGCAGTTTCTACTACCCCTGCTTTTTGCTTGTTAGATGCTAAAAATGCTTGCCCCTCTGCTAAGTTGGCCGCGGCCTTTTCTGCACGCATTTGTGCTAGTTTATCTGCAACGCTCATGATATTTTTTTTGCGAATGTACAATCCATAATCAATCTCTTGTCTGCAGGCAAGCTGAATTGCCCTATATTTATTTTATCAACCAATATGAAGCGTCCTTATTTTCTTTTTGTTTGGATTTTGGCCATCTTTTTCATTATGGCTTTAGGCACTATCGGCTTCATGCTCATCGAGTCTTACAGTTTTCTGGATGCTTTATACATGACCGTCATCACCATCGCATCAATCGGTTATTTGGAAGTAAAGCCGCTCTCTGATGCCGGTCGAATTTTTAATATCGTTTTCATCATCACTTCATTTTCTACGTTTACTTATGCGCTTACGCGACTTACGTCTTTTTTGGTAAGCGGAGAAATGCAGTATTACCTTAAAAACAGAAAGATCATGAGTGCATTGGATAAGCTCAATGAGCATGTTATTATCTGTGGGTTTGGCCGTAATGGTCAACAAGCTGGCAAGACATTGCGTAGTCACCGAGAAGACTTTGTGGTGATAGATCATCGTGAGGAAAATATCGATGGCTTTTTGCTGCATGATCCCAATTTGCTCTATATCAAAGGAGATGCAACAGATGAGACAACCTTACTGCGTGCAGGAATTCATCGCGCGAAAAGTTTGATTTGTGCTTTGCCTACAGATGCAGA
>DALYHN010000095.1:0-8239 GCA_031970875.1 Chitinophagaceae bacterium | reverse complement strand
TGATATTAGCGATGCAGCATTGGATAAGGCTTTGGCAACTATTGCCAAAAATTTAGACCGTCAAGTAGCCAAAGGCAGTATTACAGAAGAAGTGAAGGCTGCAACACTCAATAACCTCACCAAATCTACCAGTATTGCGGATGGCGTAAAAAATGCAGATCTGGTTGTAGAAGCGGCTACAGAAAACACAGAATTGAAACTGAAAATTTTTCAAGAGCTGGATACTCATGCACCAGTGGAAGCAATACTGGCTTCTAATACTTCTTCTATCTCCATCACGAAGATTGCAGCTGTTACCAAACGTCCAGAAAAAGTAATTGGCATGCACTTCATGAACCCCGTTCCTGTGATGAAACTGGTGGAAGTGATCAATGGATATGCCACAGCTGCATCTGTAACGGAAACGATTATCACACTCAGCAAGCAATTGGGCAAAGTGCCTTGTGTGGCCAACGATTATCCCGGCTTTGTAGCCAATAGAATTTTGATGCCCATGATCAATGAAGCCATCATTAGCCTACATGAAGGCGTGGCTGGTGTGGAAGAAATTGATACCATTATGAAATTGGGCATGGCCCATCCGATGGGACCATTGCAATTAGCAGATTTCATTGGCTTGGATGTTTGTCTCAGCATCTTACAAGTATTGTATGATGGCTTTGGCAATCCTAAGTATGCACCTTGTCCGCTCTTAGTAAATATGGTGACTGCAGGCAAGAAGGGCGTAAAGACAGGCGAAGGTTTCTATGTGTACACACCAGGTTCAAAGGATTTGGTGGTAAGTCCATCATTTAAGAAATAATATGTTCTTCATCGCTTCTAAACTGCTATATTTTCTGCTGAGTCCGCTAACATGGATTCTACTAGCCGTGATTTTACGCTGGCGCGCGAAACTGCAGGTATGGAAACGCAGATGGGGCACGATTGCGATTGTATTGCTGGTAGTTTTTACAAATACATTTATCCATAAGCAGGTAACACTGGCTTGGCAAACACCGCCGGAAGCGATGCAGCACAGCAAACAATACAGTGCGGCGATATTATTAGGCGGACTCTCCTATGCTGATAAAGAAAGAAGAACTTTCTTCGGTTCCACTTCAGACCGTTTTATACAAGCTGCGCGATTGTGGCATACAGGTACAGTGAAAAAAATCATCGTTTGTGGTGGTGTAGGCAATCTACTCAACAGAGACGAACCAACCGAAGGTGGCTTTATGCGCGATGAGTTGATTGCGATGGGTATTCCTGATTCTTGCGTATTAGCAGATACCACTTCTAAGAACACTTTTGAAAATGCCTTGCAAGCAAAAGCGGTGATTGATGCTGCACATTTACAACCGCCTTATGTATTGGTGACTTCCGCCATTCATATGCCAAGATCGCTGAGAACTTTTGCTAAAGCAGGATTAGTAGTGGAGCCACACCCTTCCAACTATGAAGTGATTGATTCAAAAACAACCTTCAAGGATTTTCTGGTGCCTGATGTAACACTGCTAGACAAGTGGACTTACCTACTAAAAGAAATGGTTGGAATAGTTGTGTATAGTATGACTGGCAAAGCCTAAGCCATTTTGGTGTATTCCACTACGCGCAAGTCTTTCAATCGGTAAAGCACCTCCTCTAACCTGGCTTTAGGTATACCAATCTTGATCAAACAAAACAATTGCTGTTCCTGCTGCAAGACTGTGCAACCAAACTGCTTTACAATCATCATCACTTCATTCATGCGCGTATAATCGAACTGCAATTGATAATTTACTTCAATCGGCTTCTGAACAATAGGCGTTACTTGTAAGACCATGGAAGCCGCTGTTTTGTAGGCATTGATCAATCCGGGTACACCCAATAAAGTGCCTCCGAAATAACGTACTACTACGATCAATGTATTGGTCAACTGTTTACTATCAATTTGCCCGAGTATGGGCTTACCGGCAGTACCGGATGGTTCACCATCATCGCTGGCGCGGAAATTATGTTGATCAAAACCCAAGCGATAAGCAAAACAATGATGCACGGCCTTGGGGTGTTCTTTCTTGAGTTCAGCGAGTATTTGCTTGAACGCTTCTGCATCAGCTATCGGATACCCATAAGCCAGAAAGCGACTGCCTCTCTCCTTGAATTCAGCAAAGCCGCTTCTATCGAGTGTATTATAGGTATCTATCAAATTCATAATTGATCTCCAAATGCAATAAAGTAAATCGCCACCATGGCCAAAGCAATACCCAACCAATTGATTTTTGACAAAGCTTCTTTAAACAGCAGCCATGCCACCAAAGTACTGAACAAAACAATACCCATATTATTCACCGGAATGCTGGCACTACTCTGCCAGGGACTTTGTTGCAGGTATTGCACCAAACACCAGATGGAGAAATAATTGGGAATACCAATCAACACGCCTGCAAACAAATTCTTCCATTGAAACACAAATCGTTTGGTGATATAACCAAAGATCATCACCACAGAACCAATACAAGCTGCAGAGAAAAATCCGCTGATCAGAAATGCATTATTGGTTTCTGGTGTTACATGTTGCTTTTGCACATGGTTAATCAAACTATCCAATAAACCGCTGCCAATAAATAGAATGAATGGTAAGAGGTATTCCCATTTTCTACCGGAAGCATCTTTATGTGCTTCCTGATCCTTGTTTTGATAACTGGTTAAGACAACTGCTACCAATGCCAATACAATACCCATGAGTTTCCAACCCTTCACGGTTTCTCCATAGAGCGCAATGGCCAGCAGAATGGGAATGATGAGGGATAATTTGTTAGACACCGATGCCACCGCCACACCAATTTTCTGTGCCGTGAATCCAATTATATTGAAAAGGGTAATAAACAGAACACCCATGACCATGGCCCATTGAAAATAGGCTTCACTAAATACCGTAGGCTTGATGGGGAAAGCCCCATTGACAATTGAACCTGTGATGACACAAGTGATATAGTTGAATACGATGGCCTGATAAGTGTGCACTTTATAACGCTCACACACTTTAAAAGATAAAGTGAGGTAACTGGATAAAATGATACTGCCTGCCAAAAAAATCATGCTCATCATAAACGCTGAAAGTATTGAATCGTATCGGTTGAATAATGTATTTCATTACTGAATTTATGACCACTCAACTCCGGCGCAACAATACCGTCTCCTGCAAGCAGTACAGTATTGGTAATCACGATGGCTTCATCCCATTTGCCTGACTGAATAAAGGATTGCAATAATTGCGCACCACCTTCTACCAGCAAACTGTTCAACCCCTGCGTATAGCACCAATGCAGTATTTGCGGAATGCTATCTGTATCCGCAGCTAATGGTACATAATTGACCAGGCCTTCAGTACCGGAACGCTGTTCGCTGAAAATAGTCAAAGGCAAGCCGTCGTGAAACATGCTTAGCTCTTTGGGTAAACGATCCTGTAGATCGAGTACCAATCTTGTTGGTGATGCACCTGGCCAGTGGCGATTGGTCAATGAAGGATTGTCCGTAATAGCTGTATTGGTACCAATGAGGATGGCGGCATGATTCGCACGCAGTTGATGCACCAAACGATTGCTATTGTCGTTGCTGATCAGTAAGCGCGTATCTGTTTTACCAATAAAGCCATCGGCGGTTTGTGCCCACTTGAGGGTAACCAAGGGTCTTTGTTGTTGATGAAAAGTAAGAAATGCTTTGTTGAGTGTGCGTGCTTCATTTTCCATAACGCCCACCGTTACTTCAATGCCTGCTTCCTGTAATTGACGGATGCCTTCGCCATTCACTTTTGCAAAAGGATCTTGCATGGCGATAACCAAACTTGGTATGCCCTGCTCAATAATCAGCTGAGCGCATGGCGGTGTTTTACCAAAATGGCTGCAAGGCTCTAAAGAAACATAGAGTGTAGACACTTTTATGAAATCTTGGTCTTGCGGCAGAACCGACTGCACACAATGCACTTCAGCGTGCGGACCGCCATATTGCTGATGCCAGCCCTCTCCAATAATACGCCCTTCATGCACCAATACCGCACCCACCAAGGGGTTGGGCGCTACCCTGCCTGCACCCCTTTGGGCCAGATCCAGACAGCGTTGCATATACAACTGGTGATTGGGCATAAGGCGGCGAAATTAACCAAAATGGCCGCAATAAGCGGAAGATACATCAAGCATTGAGTGAATACAAGCTCCAAGCCCTTGCTGGTCGCCTGACCTGCAAGAAAATGTTTTAAGTTAAGCCTGTGGGTCGGGCGAACAACGGGGGCAAAGGTCTGAAATAGTCAATCTTCACAGATTAAACAAAAAAGTAGGTCACTACGACCTACTTTCCATGTGTTCTGTGTTTCTCTACTTAGTGTGCCTTGACACAAGAAAAAAACCGAGTAAAGGCACAACCAAAGTAAGATAGGTGTAGACCAATTTCGTCCGCTTGTCTACCTCAAGTTTCGCCATTTTTTGAAAAGTGAAATAACAAAGGAGTAATGAAGTCAGGAATACTGTCATTAGAAGTAACTCTTTCATTAATTTATCATTTTAAAATATTAAACTACTTCAATGGGAAATAAAGCAATTATAACATTACTTTTTTTTGCAGACTTAAGTTAGGATTAACCGCAAAGGATATTAATGTTTTACAACTATAAATGATTTTAGTTTAAGATTATTATTTCATAAACATCAATACCCTATCAACTTTGCTTCTCATTTTTTTTCAATTTGGTTATTTGCCACACCAATGGCAAGAAACCGAAAATCAAGTAAATAAAGGAAAACTTGATTTTTCCATAAGTCAAATACACACCATACAAAATCATACAATTTCCTAGAATAGAAAGAAACAAATATTTATATTTTTTTATCGTTTCCATAGTTGTGCACTGTATTTTAAAATTGGCAAGCTTCTCCTGAATTTATCTTCAGTTTTACTCGGCAAACCGCATGATTTAATTTCGTTAATAAAAGAATCGACTTTTTGCCCTAAAATATCGTTATTGCTTGAATAATAAAGATTATCCAGCTGCTTTGATAATGAACTAAGATTTGCACCTGATAAATCTGAATACTTTTTAACAAACTCCATACGTCCAACAGATGTATTAAAGTTTGCATCTAAAATATCCTCTACGATTTTCTTAGCAGCTGATATATCTAATTTATCAAACTCGTTTTTTAGATCTGGGCGTACTTCTTTTGCCAGCTCAAAAAGCTTATAATAGTCAAGTTCATCGTAACCCTTTTCTAGATATTTTACACATAAATTATTATGATCTACTCCAATCTGCTCATTAGGAAACTTAGAATTATAAATAAATTCTGATGTACCATTAGGTATATTACTTTTTTCGGGTAATTTGTCGTAATAATAAGCCAATGATGCTCCAGCAGCAATTCCAAAACTAACTACCCCCATACCCGCAGTTGCAAAACCAGCACCCCAGTCTGTCCACTTTAAGGCCTCCCATTGATTATCTGTCAATGTAGGTTCAGCTGGATCATTAGAATCTCTACATGAATGAGTAGGCAGTAATAGCAAAAACAAACATGAGTATCTCGTAATACGTTTAGCTCTAACAGCCAGAATTGAAAATATGGCTCTTGTTTTAGAAAAACTTTTCAGCATAATATTTTTTTTTGACAATTACGCACCTATGTTACTGGCCGGTAACAGGGTATTGGTGCAATACACCCAATGGCTCGTCAGCCATTCTTTCCGATGATATAGTTGAACACTATTTCTAACAGTCCGGATACCGCCGCACTCTTTTTAAACGGGTAAGTGCAGAAGCTCCCGTATTCGTAGCTACAGAATAGGTTTATATGCAAATGCATGCAATAATCTTTTTATCAGAGAAGGTTAAACGAGATCGCCCGGCAAATCGGGACTTCATTGAGGAGTGATATGCTAATATATTATTATCGAAAAGCTGATTCCAAATTTCTTACTAGGAAGTTTATCACGAAAAGTTTTGATAGGGTAATTTTTACAACTCATAGTTGAAACAACTTGTCTGTATCACCCATTTGCTTGCTGGTCGCCTGACCAGCAAGCAAATGTTATTAGCTATACCTGTTGGTCGGGCGACCAACAGGGGCAAAGCTGATTCCAAATTTTTTACTAGGAAGTTTATCACGAAAAGTTTTGATAGGGTATTTTTTACAACTCATAGTTGAAACAACTTGTCTGTATCACCCATTCCCTTGCTGGTCGCCTGACCAGCAAGCAAATGTTATTAGCTATACCTGTTGGTCGGGCGACCAACAGGGGCAAAACCTTTTTTCGATTATTTCATCAATCAAAAATTGCTCATTCATCAATCTTACAATAACCCTTCTCCCCTTTCCTCCCTACCTTGCAGCATGCAGTTGAAATTGGCTTATGACCGTTTGTTTTATGCCCTGCTGGATCAATACGATTCGGCAGAAGCGGCCAATATTGCTGATCTCGTAATTGAGCATGTTACCGGTCAGCAGCGTATCGACAGAGCCCGGCATCCAAACACACCGGTTTCTGCAACACAAACGACTCAGCTGGACAACTTCACCACTGAATTACTGAAAGGAAGGCCTGTACAATATGTATTGGGACAAGCCTGGTTTGGTGAGCTGCCCTTTTACGTCAACGAATCCGTACTCATCCCCCGCCCAGAAACAGATGAACTGGTACACTGGGTGCAGCAAACTTGCCAACAACAGCAATGGTCGGCACCTAGCATTATTGATATCGGCACAGGCAGTGGTTGTATTCCCATCACCATCAAACATCGCTTGCCGCAAGCAATAGTGCATGCAGTAGATATCAGTGCAGCGGCTTTGGCTGTAGCACAACAAAATGCTACTACCCATCAGACCAATATTCATTTTCATAAGCTGGATTTTTTAGATAAAAACACCTGGACTGATTTACCCAAGAATTTGGATTGCATTATCAGTAACCCACCATACGTGAAGCAAAGCGAAAGTGCTACCATGCATGCACGCGTGCTGAACCATGAACCCGCTACTGCTTTATTCGTACCAGACAATGATGCGTTAATCTTCTATAAACAAATTGCGCTATTCGCGCAAACACATCTGTCGCCCAAAGGTTATCTCTTTTTCGAAATCAATGAAGCGTTAGGGCAAGCTACTTGTACCTTACTGGAATCTTATGGTTTTACCGCCGAGCTCAAACAAGATATGCAGGGGAAGGATAGAATGATCAAAGCGATATTAAGTCAAAAGGGAAAAGCAAAAAGTGTCAAGTGAAAAAGGCACTTCAAGAAACGAGTATCGAGAATCGAAAGTCGAAAAACGAATTCATTTGATTCATTACATCGGCTAAAGTTTTATTCAACCACTTTGTGGTTGTGGCTTCAATAATTGTTACCAATGCTATGCATATTCAACCACTTCGTGGTTGTTTTGATAGCTCCCTCTCCTTTGGAGAGGGCTGGGGTGAGGTCAAACCAAAACGCTTGCGGTTTACAATCCATGGCTTTAGCCATTTACAAACTGAAGCCTTGGCGCAGGTTGAAGGATGGAGGCGGGCCTTTGCGGTTAAATCTTTAGAATTAAATGTGCTAAACCACAGAGACACAGCGGCACGGAGATGCACAACGTGCAAAGCAAAGAATACAGAATCTAGAAGCTGGTAGATAGCATTTCGCGCAAGGCGCGCAAGTTTTATTTGATGCACGCAAAGCCTCCTTGCGAAACTTTAGTGCAGGCGGGTCTTTGCGGTAAAACTCTTTAATCTAGGCAGTGTATAAATAAATCCTATTATCGATATCAGCAATAGAAAATAATCAATCAACAATAATCAATAATCAATGCGCATCCACTGCCATTACAGGCGTAGCACCTAATTTCTTAATCACCTGCATCACGCGGATAGCGGTACCTAAATGCGCTGTGCTATCCCCATTGATGACCACAGAAGGTTTTTCTGTTTCCTTAGATAAAAAGCCCTGCAATTGTGTTTCTAATTGATCAAATGCAACAGGCTGCTGACCAAGATAGATTTGTTGGTTCTTATCTACCGTAATCACAACGGTTTGCTTGGCACGTGTATCGCTCTTGGCCTTGGGATTGGCCACTTTAATCACATTAGGGTTGGCGAGTGTAGACACAATTAAAAAGAAGAGCAGCAGAATGAATAAGATATCATTCAGTGCGCCGGTATGCATTTCAGGATGTGCCCTTAATCGCTTGCGGATATTCATGCCAATTATTTAGTGGGTTCCTGTAATATGTCCATAAACTCTGCACTGGCCGCTTCC
>DALYHN010000094.1:0-8344 GCA_031970875.1 Chitinophagaceae bacterium | reverse complement strand
GGTAAAGTGCTTCGTGTTGAGGCTTTGTCGAGCATAGCATCCGATGCACCTTATATCATTCCCGGCTTTATTGATAGCCATGTGCATGTGGAAAGCAGTATGCTGGTGCCCAGCGAATTTGCGCGTATGGCCGTAGTACACGGCACAGTAGGTACAGTAAGCGATCCGCATGAGATTGCCAATGTCTGTGGTATGGAAGGTGTGCGCTTCATGATCAAGAATGGTAAGCAAACCCCTTTCAAGTTTTTCTTTGGCGCACCCAGTTGTGTACCGGCCACGGTATTTGAAACAGCTGGCGCCAGCTTGAATAGCGCAGAAGTAGCTGCATTGCTAAACGAACCGGATATTCTCTACTTAAGTGAGATGATGAATTTCCCCGGTGTACTATTCAAAGACCCGGAAGTAATGCAAAAAATTGCTGCAGCCCATGCGGCAGGAAAACCTGTAGACGGACATGCACCGGGCTTACGCGGCGAACAGGCCAAGCAATATATTGATGCAGGTATTTCCACCGATCATGAGTGCTTTACCAAAGAAGAAGCATTAGATAAACTGCAATACGGTATGAAGATCATCATCCGTGAAGGCAGTGCGGCCAAGAATTTTGAAGCATTGATTGAATTATTGCATGATTATCCAGATCAGATACTTTTCTGTAGTGATGACAAACATCCGGATAGTCTGGCTGTGTCACATATCAATGCACTCTGTGCACGTGCAGTTGCGAAAGGCATTGATGTATTCAAAGTATTGAAAGCAGCTTGCGTGAATCCGGTACTGCATTACAAATTACCGGTTGGCCTATTGCGCGAAGGCGATGCGGCAGATCTGGTATTGGTGAAAGATCTTCAATCATTTGAAGTGACAGCCACTTACATCAATGGCCAATTGGTGGCTGAAAACGGCCAAAGCTTTATACCCTCCGTGCCTGTTACACCCATCAATCAGTTTGATTGCGCACCGATAACTGAAGCTGACCTAGCATTAGCTGCAGATCAATATCCGCAACAAGATGGAATGATACCGGTGATGGAAGCATTAGACGGACAGCTCATCACCAATATACTTTGGTTAGCATCAAAAGCAGAAGACGGCATATTGCTAGCACAGCCGGAGAAAGATACCCTTAAAATGGTGGTAGTGAACAGATACAAGCAAGCACCGGTGGCCAAATGCTTTATTAAAAACTTTGGTTTAACACAAGGCGCACTCGCATCTTCTGTAGCGCACGACAGTCATAATATTGTGGCAGTTGGCGTGGATGATGCGAGCCTCGCCAAAGCCATTAACGCAGTGATTGCAGCCAAAGGTGGCGTAAGCGCTGTTGATGCTACCAATACACATTGTGTAGCATTACCTGTTGCAGGATTGATGAGTGCTGATGATGGCTATGCTGTTGCCGCTGCTTATTCCAATATTGACGCCTTCAGTAAAAATGCATTAGGCAGTACTTTACAATCGCCCTTCATGACATTAAGCTTTATGGCACTCTTAGTAATCCCCCATTTAAAGCTCAGTGATTTGGGTTTGTTTGATGGAGATAGTTTTAGTTTTATGTAAAGCTGAAGGCTTAGGGCTGAAGGCTAAACGCTTTGAATGAATAATTACAAGCACACGCTTCTAATAAATAAATTCCGATAAAAATAATCACATTAACGCTGTGAAGTATTACAAAATCAGGAGCAATTATAATACTAGGTCTGTTGTACACTATTCAGAGCTTCAAATAGAAGACTCTGATTATTATTGTGATATTTTTGGACCACATAGTATATCTAGTTATTATGGCAAAAAGCTCGAACCTAATAATGTTATACTACCCGATATAAAACTTAATACCAAAGCAACACCTACTGATTTAATAGATATATATAGTGTTGCTGTAGCGGGCTTAGGCGCAAATACATTGGTAGTTTCTACAAAATTAAGAAACATCATAATGCAGTATGCTGATGCATCTTGGACTTCTATGCGCATTAAGTTGATACATAGAAAATCGCTTCTACTGAATTATTGGCTGATTCATGGTTTTCAAGACAGATCAGATTTATTAGACTATCAGCAAACAAAATTTCACATCCGTAATACTATCGGCCCCAAACTAAACGAGATTAAAATTGGCTCACACTATGATCTTTTGAAAAAAGAAGCCGAACTAGTAGACAATAGACAATTGCTCATAAAAGAAAACATCAGAATTGATGAAGCCAAAAGTCCAGCTGATATACTTTACCTTACTTTTACAGCTTACTTTTTGCCTACTATTTTCGTTTCACCAAGATTAAAATTAGCTATTGAGATGGCTGCTTGTACAGGAATAGATTTTGAAGCCTGCTGACACGGCTCTCATTATAATAGACCTAGATACTTATTACCGATATTAGATTCATGAAAATATTTGAAAGCCTTACGCTTTAAGCTATTAGCCTTAAGCATATTTCTTGCCTTTTTGCTTTTCCCTGCCTACGCCGAGGCTTCGGCAGGCAGGCTTTTGAATTTTTAATTTTGCCTTTTCACTTACTTACGCTTCTTGCCCCATCCATACGGCGCCGCCAATGCTGCTGCGTGTAGCACCGGTTACAGTATGCAGCACGGTATTTTCTTCGCGCCAGCGTAAGACAGCCAGCAAGCCCATCACCAATGCTTCCTTGTAATTGATGAGTTTGGCATCAGGCACTACCACTTCTATCTGCAACGGTGATAATGCTGCCTGAATTCTTTGTATGAGAAAATGATTATGTGCACCACCACCTGTGGCCAATAATTGCGCAGGCTGATTACCTGTATGCAAGCCTGCTATGCTATAACCTAATTGCAAAGCAATATGTTCTGTGTACGTACGTAATGCATCTGGCACAGCAAGTCCGGCTGATTGTATTAACGGAAAAACAATATCTGTTCCATAATCATTGGCCAAAGATTTGGGGAATGGCTGCTGATAATAATCTAATGCATTTAGCTTGGTGAGCAATGCAGTATTCAATTGTCCGGATGCAGCAATTGTACCACCATCATCATACGCATGGCCCAATTGATTCACCAACATGTTTAGTACACGGTTGGCGGGACAAACATCAAAAGCGACATAATTTTCGCCTTGGCGGGAAATATTCGCGATACCGCCCAGGTTCAGCAGAAAAGGATATTGCGCGAGTAATAATTTCTCACCCATGGGTACAATCGGCGCGCCTTGTCCGCCCAAAGCCACATCCATCGCGCGCAAATCACTAACCACATTGATACCGGTTACAGCAGCAATGGTAGCACCATCACCAATCTGACCTGTCATGCCCAGATGCGGCACATGAAAAGTGGTATGTCCGTGCGAGCCAATCAACTGCACTTTATGTTCCAGTTGATGGGCTTGAATAAACTTGTTCACCTGCTCTCCAATATATCGACCAAAATCGGTGTGCAGTAGCATGTACTCATACGCATTCAGTTGCGTTGCAGATTGTAATCGATTCATCCACTGCTCACTATACGCATAACAATCTGCTGCCAGAATCGTGTACTGCCATTTGCCGCCATATTCTTCAAATTCAGCAAATACAATATCTAATCCGTCTAAACTACTGCCACTCATGAGTCCGATAGCTCTGTAGAACATAAATTTCTGATTGCAGGTAAGAGATTTTAGCTTTGCCCTCCAAAGCTAACTGAATCCACCCATTCAACATGATCATCAACCTGAGTGAACAGCATAGCCTAGTTAGCAACTGGGTAGCTGAATTGAGAGACGTAGACGTGCAGAAAGACAGAATGCGTTTTCGCCGTAACCTGGAACGTATCGGTGAAATTGCTGCTTATGAAATCAGCAAACTCTTACCCAATCAGGTAAAAGAAACCCAAACACCTTTAGGCGTACACGAAAGCAAGGTATTGGCTGAACAGCCTGTATTGGCCACCATTCTGCGTGCCGGTTTGCCTTTGCATCAGGGCATGTTGAATTATCTGGACAAAGCCGACAATGCTTTTATCTCTGCCTACAGAAAGCACCACAGAGATGGTTCTTTTGAAATCAGTATGGAATATATGAGTTGTCCTTCTTTAGACAACCGTATCGTCATCATCAGCGATCCTATGCTGGCAACAGGTGCTTCGCTTGTAAAGACTGTGCAATACATGCAGGAAGAAGGCACGCCAAAAGAAATACACTTGGTATGTGCTATTGCAGCCACCAGCGGATTAGAATATGTGCAACGTGAACTGGGCACAGGCATCCGCATTTGGTGTGGCGATATTGATGAGGAACTGACCGCCAAGGGTTATATCGTTCCAGGATTGGGGGATGCAGGCGATTTGGCTTTCGGCACCAAGAACCAGTCATAAGCGGTTTTTAACAGTTATTCATCCCCTTTTTTCAGGCAGGAGGCAACGAAAACGGTATATTTATCGTCCTCCTCTTATGTGGATATTGCGAAAAAGGCTGATCGCGACTATACTGCTGCTGCATTGCTGTTATGTATTAATGGCACAGGATCCGCATTTCTCTCAATTCTTCGCCTCTCCTTTAACATTGAATCCGGCTTTTACGGGTAAGTTTCATGGTACTTATCGCGTTGCGCTCAATAGCAGAGATCAATGGCCTACCATCAATCAAGCTTTTCGTACTTCTACTCTGGCTGCCGACTTCAAACCTTTGGGTGAAGACAGAAACAATATCTGGGGTGTAGGCGTAATGGGTTTGGCTGATCAAAGTGCTGCCGGCGCATTGAAGTTTAACTATCTGTCTTTATCAACGGCATACCACATCACTTTAGACGATAATGGTTATCATCAATTAGGTCTCGGTTTTCAAGGCACATTTGCCAATATGATACTCAACACAGCTTTACTGAGTTTTGAAGACCAGCTCACAGTAGACGGCTTCACAGGTGTTAGTGGCGAAACGTTCAATAATGCTACTTTAAAATCGAGATACTTTGATTTGAATAGCGGTGTGCTCTACACTGGTAGCACCAATGGTAGTAATTTCTTTTATGCTGGTGTAAGCATGTATCACGTGAACAGACCAAAACAAAGTTTTACCGGTAATGCAACAGAATTAAAGCCAAGAACAACGGTACAAGCTGGCGGCTTCTTTCCTTTTAGCGATCATGCAAGTTTGCACTTAAGTGCGTTACAAAGTTTTCAAGCTGGTGTTCGTGAAACGGTTCTTGGTGGCGCTGTACAGCTCATTGCCAATCCGTTAGAAGAAAAACCCACGAGTATTTATGTAGGTGCTTGGACAAGAATGAAAGATGCATTGATTCCTTATTTAGGCGTAGAGTTTGGTGATCTTCGCCTTGGTGCATCGTATGATGTAAATACTTCTGCATTACGCACAGCTTCTAGTGGCGCTGGTGGTATTGAAGTATCACTGATTTATACAAGAAGACCATCTACCGACAGACCGGTGCTTTGTCCGAAATTCTAATAATTCTTTTTACCGCTTACAGCGGGATGACCAGCCACAATGAAACGATACGGCAGTAAAGCATCTGCCCCTGCATAATCTACACCAATACGTGGCGTGGCGATGATTTGCGTTTTGGCAATACGATGTCCATCATCAGCAATAAACAATGCATCACTTTGCAATGAAGTAGCTGTTAATGCAGTGGTAATACCCAAAGCTTTACTCAAATTACCCGGGCCCTTACCAAAACGATTTTCCATTTGACTACTGCGGTAGCGATGCATCACAGTTGTTTCACCCATGACAATCTCACCAGCACGAATCAATACCGCATGGGGAATAGCTGCTTGATTTGTTACTACATTAAATAAGTGATGAATACCATAGCACAAATAGACATAGGCTTGTCCGCCTTCACCAAACATTACTTCAGTTCTGGCAGTGCGTCTATTGTTATACGCATGCGAAGCTTTATCTGTTGCGCCTGCATAAGCTTCTGTTTCTACAATACGCACTGCAACCAACTGCCCATCTTGTACAGAAACCAGCAACTTGCCAAGTAATTCCTGTGCAATCTGCACCACATTTTTGCGCAAGTAAAATG
Organism: Chitinophagaceae bacterium; assembly: GCA_031970875.1. Lineage (GTDB taxonomy): Bacteria > Bacteroidota > Bacteroidia > Chitinophagales > Chitinophagaceae > JAFLBI01. The sequence continues at coordinate 2,339 of DALYHN010000094.1, read as the reverse complement.
CGGGCGGCAATTTTTGCTGAAAAAGGGCGTTTTCATCCATAAGACCAAGGTAATATGAAAGCTTTAACTTCGTCAAAAATCCCCCATTGTTCAAAGAGATACTGATAGCATTACAAGCTTATGGCAAAGCGCATCAATTCATTAAGCAGCACAAACTGCTAAAATGGATTCTGATTCCCGGCTTGCTATACCTGATCTTGTTCATGATCAGCATGTATTACTTTGGCAAGACATCCAATTTATTTATCGAATGGCTCAGCCTGAAATCAGGTTTAAAAGCTTGGCTCGACGGCATGAATGATGGCTTTCTCGGCTTTCTCTTCACCATCGGTGGTTTCTTTATATGGATCATACAAATGCTGTTTTACTTCTCGCTGTTCAAATATGTTTGGTTGATTCTTGGCTCACCTGTATTTGCTTACCTCAGCGAGAAAACTGCTGCCATCATGGAAGGCAAGGACTATCCATTTAGTCTGCAGCAATTATGGAAAGATATCTTGAGGGGCATCCAACTGGCTTTGCGCAATTCTTTGTGGCAAACTGTGTATGCATTATCCATTTTGTTTCTCAGTGTTATCCCTGTTGTTGGTTGGATGACACCCATTCTCGCCATATTGATCGAATGCTATTATTATGGTTTTTCTATGTTGGACTATAGTATGGAAAGACACAAAAAATCTGCAGCAGAAAGTATTTACTATATCGGCCAACACAAAGGCTTGGCCATTGGTAATGGATTGGTCTTCTACCTCATGCACATGGTGCCTTTTATTGGTTGGGTATTTGCACCTGCTTATGCTGTAGTTGCAGCCACATTGAGTATCTATCCGTTGAAACAAAGTACGAATGAATAAGGCAGGACAGGTTGTATTGATTCCAACTTTTCTGGATGAAGCACATCTGGAACCGATTCCTGCATACGTAACCGCAGCAGTCAAAACCTGTACCGTTTTCTTTGTTGAGAATGAAAAATCTGCACGCCGCTATTTGAAACAGTTATGGCGTGAGATGGTGATTGACAATTACAAATGGTACGCCATTCACAAAGCTGAAGATCAGGTAAAGCAAGCTTTTCTGCAACACTTACGCAATGGCGATACCATCGGTATCATCAGCGAAGCAGGATGCCCGGGCATTGCTGATCCGGGACAAATACTGGTTGCTGCTGCACAGGAAAATGGATTTGCCATAAAACCTTTGACTGGCCCCAGCTCTATTCTATTGGCTTTAATGGCCAGTGGCATGAATGGACAACGCTTTCAATTTCATGGCTATTTACCGATTGATGCCATCGAAAGAAAAAAAGCCTTAAAAGAACTGGAAGTAGATTCACGCAAAAGAAACTGCACACAGATTTTTATTGAAACACCTTACCGCAACAATCAGTTGATTGCTGATGTGCTGCAGGCTTGTCAGCCCAACACTTTATTCTGTATCGCTGTAGACATTACTGGCGATACAGAATCTATTCGAACACAACCTATCAAAGCATGGGCACAAAAAAAGCCGGACATCCATAAACGTCCGGCCATATTCTTGATACAAGGGTAATTATTTCGGGCTGATAATGGTTTCTCCTACTGTTCCTCTGATTGCATATACACTATCAACAATATAGCTCTGCGCACCACGCCAAGGCAAAGCACCCAGATAACGCTTGTAGTGCAATTCCATATCTCTGCCTGCATTCTCCATCAGAATCTTGGCAACACGTTCGTTGGTGACACTGAACTCAAACTCATTACTCTGTACATTGGCTTTAAAGCCACTTTGAATGATCTTGCCCTCGTAAGTTTTGAATACAAAACCTTTTTTCTGGAAAGTATTCAAAGCACCTGCTTTGGTTCCTTCTGAGTATACAAAGAAGAACTTCCAATACACTACAATAACCAGCACTACGAGTAGAATGCCGAGAAACCAACTGAAGAATTTACCTTTTGTCATTACAGACCGTATTTATCTACAAGATAAATTAATGCAGCCATATTCAAAGCACCGAGGTGTAGCTCACGTTTGTTTACGTTTTCAAACACATCGTTATGCGTGTGGTGTACATCAAAGTAGCGCTGACTATCGGGTTGAAGACCAGCGAGCACAGTACCCAAGCTTCTGAGCGGACCAATATCTGCACCGCCACCACCAGCTTCCAGATCACTGATTCCGTATGGCTTCAACAAGGGCAACCAGGCTTTGATTTTCGCCAACTGTTCTGGTGAAGCAGTAAAGCCAAAACCTCTTGGTGTAAAACCACCTGCATCGCTTTCCAAAGCAAACAAATGCTTCTCTCCTTTTGCCTTCGCTTCTTCTGCATATTTCTGTCCGCCTCTTAAACCATTCTC
>DALYHN010000093.1:0-8453 GCA_031970875.1 Chitinophagaceae bacterium | reverse complement strand
CAGTTTACAGTCTTACGTGGTGATCAATGTTTTTTGAATCATGAAGTGAGTATGGCTGCAAATGCTTCGGGTATATATCCTGTAAAATGGCAGTGGATACTTGGGGATGGGCGTACACTTGCAGATAGCGCAGTGAAATTTGCGTACACCAGTGCAGGTCTTTTCCGTCCATTGCTGACAGTAACTAGTGTAGATGGGTGTAAGGATACAATTAGCAAGCCTGTGCAAATCTTCTCACCACCTGATCCAAGATTTGATATTGACAATGCTTGTGTGGCTACTACTACTGTATTTACCAATAGAACAATTGTTCCGGTAGGTGATCAGGTAAGATTTAGATGGAGCTTGGGTAATGGAGTGTTCTCTACTCAAACAAATATTGCTACAGTCTATGATAAGCCTGGCGTTTATACCATTGTACTGGCTGCTGCTTCTGATAAGTGCGCTGAGGATACTGTATACAATACTAGAAGGGTGAATGTGCAGTATGCAGCTCCTGCAAAAAAACAGACCATCAATACGGCTTTTGGGTATCCAGCTGTTTTGGCTACGGTTAATAAGGGTGTAGCGTATAGGTGGACGCCGCTATTAGATTTAAGCAGCGATACCAGTGCAAGTCCTGTGTATACGGGTAATTCAGATCGACAATACTTAGTGCGTGTAACCAGTCCCAACGGTTGTTTTGTGGTGGATACAGTGCAGCTCATCACCTTTAATAAAGCGGATATTTATGTGCCATCAGCTTTTACACCCAATAAGGATGGCAAAAACGATCGCCTGAAACCAATTACTGCTGGTATTAGGAATTTGCAGTATTTCCGTATTTGGAATCGTTGGGGGCAATTGGTCTATCAATCGGTTACCGATTTGCCGGGTTGGGATGGAAATTTTCAGCAAATGCCTTCGCCTGCAGGAACTTATGTGTGGGAGGTGAAAGCTACTGATACGAGGGGTTTCCCAGTACAGAAAAAAGGTACAGTTGTATTAATACGATAGCGTCATTAGTTGTTTGATTATCAGATTATTTTATCGGGTAAAATAAATCCGCCCCATGCGAGGGTTTTTGTACCTTCTTGCATCTAATCATTTCGGAGCAGACATTTTTGAACGAAAAGGAACTCATTGAACAGCTTAAAGATGGCAGGGAGTCAGCCTTCCGCTTTCTGGTGGAGACCTATCAACATATGGTCTTCAACACTGTTTTGGGTATCGTACAGCAAAGAGAGGAAGCAGAAGACCTTGCGCAAGAAGTATTTATTCAAGTGTATCAGCAGATTGCACAATTCAGGGGAGATGCCAAACTAAGTACATGGATATATAGGATAGCAACAACCAAAGCATTGGAGAAAATTCGTAAGCAGCAAGCCAAGAAGCGTATGGGTAAAGTGTTGGAATGGTTTGGATTGGCAGAAGCAGGCAAAGAGCCGCCTGTTTTTTATCACCCTGGTGTGCAGCTGGAACAGAAAGAGCAAGCTGCTATACTGATGCAGTGTTTAGAAAGACTACCTGAACAGCAAAAACTTGTTTTTATACTCGTAAAAACAGAAGGATGTTCTTATGAGGAAGCAGCTGCGGTATTGCAGGTGAGTGTAAAAGCGGTAGAGGGATTGATGCATCGCGCAAAAGAAAATTTAAGAATACAGTTAAGAAAAACACTTTAAATAGATAAGATGAAACAGGGTAAATATGATGAAGCTGCCATTGAACAAATCCTACAAAGCTTGGATACTGTTCAGCGTGCACAAGCGCCTGACTTCTTCTACACGAGGCTAAGTGCACGAATAGAACAAGTAGCAACTGCTCCTGTCATTCGGAGACCTGCATTAGTACTTAGTGCCTTGATATTGATGTTATGCATGAATGTTTTTGTTCTGTTACGTGGAACAGCACGCAGCTTAACGCAAGTGCAAGAAACAGAAAATGAAACCATGCAAATGGTAGATGCTTATGGTTTAAATGATGCTTCGGCATTTACAAAAGAATCCGATGAAGACAAGTAATAATCGTTTATTGACCATACTTGTGGTCATACTGCTCATTGCCAATACAGTAACCATGATTTTGTATTGGATGGATAGAAAAGGCCCTAGGACGCAAAACATGGGGCCTGGCCGCGGTGAGCGCAATGTTGCATATTTGGCTAGAGTGCTTGAATTGGATAGTTTACAGCAACAGCAATTAAAGCTGTTGGTTGAAGAGCACAAAGATCAAACAAAGCCACTGCGCGATTCTATGCGTGATATGAAAGATGCTTTTTTTGACTTGGTACAGGTGCCCGAGCCAGATTCACTTCAAGCAGATGCACTCTTGACTAGAATGGGCGCTACCCAAAAACAAATCGACTTGTATACGCTAGCTCATTTTAAAAAGCTTCGCGCTATGTGCAGCAAAGCACAGCAAGAAAAAATGGATGGTGTGCTCAAAGATGTGTTGAGGCAAATTGCAGCGCCACCACCGCCACCACCGCCTGCTGGTCCCGATGGTAGGCCTGGTCAGGATGGCCCGCCAAAAGATATGCATGATCCGATGCCCCCACCACCTCCAGGTCATTAGCAAAACTTTCACATTATCAACAAAGGTTTCTGCTACTTATCACATCTGATGATATAAACCACACTGTATGCGTCCATCCTTTTTCAAACATTTCGCTTTGGCAGGCATCATTGCAATTGTAGCCATGTCTTGCCAGAAGTCCGCAGATAATGCGACTACAACTACCTCTTCGGCTACACTGCCTGATGTTTTCAAGAAATTCAATACAACAGTGACTATTTCAGTTGAAGGCAATTATGTTGTGTTAAAGTCTAATGCTGTTCCGGATCATAAGAGCCCCTACTTTGCTACTACTGATAGTCGATATGAAGCCTATAACGGAAGCAATGCCGCATATGCGAAAAACCCTAACAGTATTATCACGCAAAACCTCACTTTTAAAATTCCTTTGAATCCTGCATCTGCAGCTACCAAGCAGGCAACAGCACTTGGCCCAATTGGTATTTCGCTCAATGGTGTTCCTTTCTATAATCAATATGCAGGCCCCAATCAGCCGCTTACCAATGAAATCAATTCTTTTGATCAATACAATGGACATCCGCAGCAGAGTGGACAATACCATTACCATGTAGAGCCATTGTTTCTGACAAGTGCAAAAGGACGTGGTGCTTTATTAGGGTTTCTGCTAGATGGCTATCCCGTATATGGCCCTCTCGAAAATGGTACGCTAGTATTGAACAGTAGTTTAGATGCGTATCATGGTCATACACATGTCACTACTGAATATCCTAATGGTATTTATCATTATCACATTACAGCAGATGCGCCATACATCAACGGTAATGGCTATTATGGTACACCAGGAACAGTAACACAGTAATCTCTAAAAAATAATAAAATGCTTAAATCAAGTTCAATGTTGCTTGCTGTCTTTGTATGCATAAGCGTACTGGCACAACAGCCCCCTATGCCACCTAAACCTCCAACCATTGCTGAGCGCATGGCTCATGTAAAGCAATCTTTGGGTAAAGATGTTCAACTTAGTGAGTCTGATTGGAAAAAAGTGGAGTCGGTATATCAGCAATTCTTTAAAAAAATAGATGCAGCTATTCAGCAAGCACCACCCAAAGAAATGCCACCACCACCTCCGCCAGTGAAAAAAGAAGTAATGGATAAGCTTGTGCAAGAGCGTGATGCTGCAGTGCAGAAAGTGTTGAGTGCAACCCAGTTTCAACAGTATGCTGCCGCTGTAAAAAAGATGCAGCCGCCAAGACCTCCTAAAGTACCAAAAGAACCCCCGCCTCATGAATAAGCTCGTATATGCTTTCGTGTGGACAGCCTTTTTGTTTTTCGCTTGTATGCAAAGCGAAAAGCAGGAGGCTGTTTTGGTTACAGATGGTTTGCCTTATTATCAGGATCCTTCCTTTACGCCATTTTGGTTTGCTAAGCAAAAGCTGCCAGACACTTTACATCGCATTCCTGCATTCGACTTCCTGAATCAGGATGGTGTTACAATAACAAGGGATAGTTTAGAAGGAAAGATTGCCGTAGTTGATTTCTTCTTTACCAAATGCCCCGGTATTTGTCCTAAGCTCGCAAAACACATGCGCATGGTATTGGATAGCTGTCAGAATAATCAGCAAGTGATTTTGCTATCACATAGTGTAACGCCAGAGTATGATACGGGTAAAGTCTTGCAAGAATATGCGCAGCGCGTAGGTGCTGTCGCTGGTCAATGGCATTTGTTGACTGGGGATAAGAAAGCAATTTATACCATCGCACGTAAAAGCTATTTTGCAGATGAAGATTTGGGGTTGCAAAAAAACGAGAATGATTTTCTGCATACCGAAAATTTGATCTTGCTGGATCGACAGCAACATATTCGTGGAGTATATAAAGGCACTAATTGGGCTGAAGTGCAGCAGTTGATTGCGGATATCAAAATCTTAAGCAAAGAATGAAGTGGACCCTAATTGTGATATCGTTTTGTGCGCTCAGTTGTAGAGAGGCCAACAGGTCTGCAAAAACTGTAGCTGTAGAGATTCCGACCGATACATTATCAAATAACGATACAAGTTTATCTGTTCAAAATGGGCAAGTTTTTAGGCTTGGAAAAGCCTATGCCGGTCATGTTGCGACTTTGTATGCGCATGGTGGGAAAGAATCCTTGGCTGCATATGCCGATGGGCGAGAAGAAGGTTGGCAGTATCGTTGGTTCCCTAACGGGCAGATAGAATCCAAACGCTTTTATCATTTAGGGGAAAAGGATAGTGTGCACGAAGGTTGGTGGGCAGATGGACATCAACGGTTTAAGTATCATTTTCGCAATGGACAATATCATGGGCTTTTCGAAGAGTGGTATAGCGGCGGACAGCCTTTCAGACAAGTGATGTATCAAAATGGGGAAGAGCAGTGGGCCAAGGGATGGCGTGATAATGGGAAGTTGTTTATGAACTATGTTGTGCGCAATGGCCGGCGTTTCGGCATTTTCAATGCAGTGCTTTGTTATTCGCTAAAAAATGAACGAGGTGAGTTTGATACCGTTCTAAAAAAGAGCCCCGCTGTAGAAACAGCAGGGCGATTCTAACGATTGCTTGCCATTATAAGAAAGACTTTCTATTATAAACGTTCTCCATGTTGGCTCCAGTCAAGCCCCTCAGATTCTTCTACTTCAGAAACCCGTAAAGGTGAAATCAGGTCTGTAATCTTCAGCAAAACAAATGTGCCTCCAAATACAAAGACAGAAACAAGGACCATAGCCCCCAAATGCGTGAGAAATAATTTTGTTTCTCCAAAAAACAACCCATTGTTTACAACCAAGCTGTTGATGTTTTTGTGAGCAAAAACGCCAGTTAGTATCATACCACTGATACCGCCCACACCATGACAAGGAAACACATCCAGTGTATCATCAATTGATGTGCGCGTGCGCCATTCCACCATCATATTGCTCACGATGCTGCTTACAATACCAACGGTGAGTGAGTGCGGTAAGCTGATGAATCCCGCCGCAGGCGTGATGGCAACCAGGCCAACCACAGCGCCGATACAAGTGCCCATGGCACTTGGCTTTCTACCTCTGATGGCGTCAAAAATGATCCAAGTAAATGCAGCTGCTGCAGATGCAGTAGTAGTAGTGGCTAAAGCGGTTGCTGCAAGATTATTGGCACCGAAAGCAGAACCGGCATTAAAACCAAACCAACCAAACCAAAGCAAACCTGTGCCCAGCATGACGTAAGTGATTCTAGCCGGACTATGATTGGGTACATTTCTGCCTTTAAGGTAAATGGCACTGGCCAATGCAGCCCATCCCGCACTCATGTGTACTACGGTGCCCCCGGCAAAATCCAATACACCCCATTTGGCAAGAAAGCCGTCCGGGTGCCAAGTAGCATGAGCCAGAGGTGCGTAAATGAAAATGGCGAAAAGTGTAATGAACAATATGTATGAAGTGAACTTAATACGCTCTGCAAATGCACCAGTAATCAAGGCTGGTGTGATGATCGCAAATTTCAGCTGATAGAAAGCAAAGAGAAGCAATGGAATGGTTGGTGCTAATTTCCATGGTGCGCCATCTACCACGCCACGCATCATGAAGAAAGTGCCAGGGTTGCCGATGATGCCACCGATAGAGTCTCCAAAAGCCAGACTAAAACCCACTACTACCCAAAGAATGGTGATCACAGCCATGCTGATATAGCTCTGTAGCATTGTGCTTAAAACATTCTTCTTGTTCACCATGCCACCATAGAAAAATGCCAGTCCGGGTGTCATGATCAGTACCAGTCCTGTGGCACTCAGCATCCATGCGGTGTCTGCAGCATTGATTTCCGTATAGGCTTTTACCTCTCCGGGTACATTCGGAAAGATCAGACTTAAGACCACTATAGTGATCAGAAGTATGAAGGGTAAAAGGGCTAGCCTACGGGTCATTGACATATTAAATAATAATTAATGGTATAATTGTAACCTTCTGCGCTTCAAATTAACAATGAATTTTCCAATAATAGTGATATGTAAAATAGTTTAATGTGAATTTTATTTTTATTTGTCTGTAACTTTTTATGCATAAGCCCGTTCAGCTGAAAATTGATTTGACTATGAGACGTCTTTTTCTGGCTGGTAGCTTGCTTTTTTTAGTACTCACCAGCTTCGCGCAAAAAACAGTGTACGATGCCAATGCCACTAAAAGAACAGTGGGCAGCTTTCATGGTGTAGATGCTTCGGCTGGTATTCAAGTATTGATCAGTCAGGGTAATGAAGAAGGTGTGGCAGTAAGTGTAAGTGATGCCCAGTATGCAGATAGAATTCGTACAGAAGTGAAAAATGGAGTGTTGCATATTTACCGTGACAGCGACTGGCGTTTTTGGAATCAGTTGAAAAACTTTCGAGCAACTGTATATGTATCGTTTAAAGACTTGGATAAGATTGAAGTGTCCAGCGGTGCGTCAGTAAAGGGCGATATCAAAGCAGATAATCTTACGACGCATCAAAGTAGTGGTGGCGTGGTGTATCTGAAAGGTAGCGTTGCCAAACTGAAATCAGATGCCAGCAGCGGTGGTATGCTGCGTGCGTATGAACTATCTGCGGATTATCTCACAGCTGATGTGAGCAGTGGCGGTGGCGTTGAAGTAACTGTAAATAAAGAAGTGAGTGCTGAAGCAAGCAGTGGTGGTTATGTGCGATACAAAGGCCAGGCATTGATACGTGATATTTCTACCAGTAGCGGTGGTTCAGTTAAAAGAATCAAAGAATAAATTGGATTAGTCAGATCCAAATGAAAATCCCCATCCAGAAATTAGTTTCTGGATGGGGATTTTGCTTGGTTGTAGTTGGAAAGAAAAATTATTGACGACCTGGATAGACTTTCAGTGCTGCTTCCAAACAGTCCATTGCCGCATGAATCGATTCAATATTCAATACATAAGCCAATCTTACTTCTTGTCTGCCCAATCCGGCTGTGCCGTAAAAACCGGTAGCTGGTGCCAGCATCACGGTTTGGCCATTGTGTTCGAAAGACTCCAATAACCATTGACAAAATTTGTCGCTGTCATCAATCGGCAATTGGGCCATTGCATAAAACGCGCCACCTGGGTTAGGACAAAATACGCCATCCATAGCGTTTAGGCGACCAACAATCGCATCTCTTCGTGCCTGGTATTCTGCTTTCGTAGTATCAAAATAATCATCCGGTAAATCACAAGCAGCTTCGCCTGCAACCTGTTCCAGATAAGGGGCGCACAAACGCATTTGTGCCAGCTTCATCGCCGCATCAAGCAATGCCTGATTCTTAGTAACAAATGCACCAATTCTTGCACCGCAGGCGCTATAGCGTTTGCTGATGGTGTCCATCAACACAATATGCTCATCTACACCATCCAGATGCATGGCACTGAATTGTTTGCCATCATAGGTAAACTCACGATATGCTTCATCTGCAAACAAATAGAGCTGGTGCTTCAGGATAATCGCTTTCAGCTTCTGCATTTCTGCCTCGCTGTAATTGTAACCCGTTGGGTTATTGGGATTGCAAATCACAATGGCTTTGGTCTTGCTCGTGATCTTTTCTTCGAAAGCTTCAATCGGCGGCAAAGCAAATCCATCTGCAATATGTGAAGTGATGGGCACCACTTTCACACCTGCTGCAATGGCAAATCCATTATAGTTTGCATAGAAAGGCTCCGGAATAATGACTTCATCGCCTGGATCTAAACAAGCCATAAAGCCGAATAGAATTGCTTCGCTACCGCCTGTGGTAATGATGATCTGGTTATGGTTTACGTGAATGCCGTTCTTGGCATAATATTCCACGAGTTTTCTGCGATAGCTTTCCAGTCCGGCTGAATGTGTGTACTCCAGAATGGTAAAATCTGCATGGTGTATGGCATCGCGTACCGGCTTGGGAGTTTCAATATCCGGCTGTCCAATATTCAAGTGATAGACTTTGGTGCCTCTTTTTT
>DALYHN010000092.1:0-8692 GCA_031970875.1 Chitinophagaceae bacterium | reverse complement strand
ATGGTGATGAATTGATCTGCCGGCTTGAATGATTTTTTTAGCCTCAGCGCATTGCTGTAAAAGGTTGTCCAGTCGTTAGTGCCATGCACAATGGTGATGGGGGCTGTCACTTTTTTCAAATATTCAGCTTGTGGTATTTTATAAGCCATCAATTGTCCAACAGGGTAGATGAACGCAAATTGTCTTGCCAGCGATGTAATACTGTAATAGGGTGTTTCTAGAAATAACTGTTTGCAATCACGCTTTGATGCGAGATAACTCGCAATACCTGTGCCCAATGATTTTCCGTAGATGACAATTTGTTGTTTGTCATACTGCTGTCGGGCCAGTTTGTATACCTGCTCTGCCTCGTCGTAGAGAATAGCTTCTGTTCTTTGACCAATAGATTTACCAAAGCCGGGATAATCGCACATCCATACAGCATACCCATGTTTGGTAAATAGTTGCGTATACTTGGCGTAGTGGCCAATATTTTTTCTGTTACCATGGAAATACAAAACAACACCTTTGGTGCTATCGGTGGTGGCAGGAAATTTCACCAGGTGAAATTGGGTAGTACTATCGTAAGTGATGAACTGTTCTTCGTATGGTTGGGGAAAATCATATACATGATAAGCAGCAACCGGTTCAGGATGGAAGAGTAGTTTGTCTTGCGTATAAAAGAGAATAATGCCACCTACTGCATAGCAGAGTAGGAAAAGTTTAAGCCAGCGATAATTGGGTTGATTCACCGTGTAAAAATAGGTCTTGATCAGTACTTGAGGATATCGCGGATAAAGTTGTGGTATTCCGGAAATGAGGGCAGGTTGTTATGTCTGCCGCCATCAATGGTAATCAGGGTGATTTTTCTGGGATTGATGGCTTGCAGTTTTTTACTGTGCTTGATGGGTATGAGCCAGTCGCGCGTGCCATGAATGATATAGGTGTGGCATTGCACGCGGGTAATCCAGCGATCTGTTCTTAAGTGATAGCGCAGTAAAATTCGGTGTGGTAGAAAAGGCGTAAACCGTTCAGCTACTTTGATAAAACTGTAGTAAGGTGCATCGAGTATCAAGTAGCGCGGGCGATTATCAGCCGCGATTTTGGTAGCAAAGCCACTGCCCATACTTCTTCCATACACCAGCAAATGTTCTTCAGGATATTTCTCCAGCAGTTTAAGATAAACCCACTGCATGTCTTTCAACATTTCTTTCTCGCTTCGCTTACCTGTGCTCTTACCAAAGCCACGATAATCAACCAGTATCACATCGTAATTATATCGATAGAAATCCTTGGCATACTTGGCCCAGCCCTTAATACTTCTCGTGTTTCCGTGGAAGTATAAAATCAAACCCTTGGGTTCTTTGCAATAAAAGTGAAGTCCATTAATACGCACACCCGGTGCTACATCAAAAAACAATTCTTCAAAAGGGGCTTCGTACTGATAGGCAAAATCCTGCGGCAGCTTTTCCGGTTTGAAGATGAATTTCTCCTGAACCAGATAAGCAATCAATAGAATAGCCAAGTAGGCAATGATGACGATTTCAATCGTGCCCATAGCAGTAGTGGTTGCTTGTAAGTTAGTCCTTTCAGTCGAAAATATCAGGGGCGTGCCAGTCCGGCTTTATGCCAGGCATCCATACCACCTTCCAGGTTAATAAGGTTATCGAAACCAAACCTGTCTTCCAGCTTTTGAATCGCGATCTGACTTCTAATGCCTTTACGGCAATAAATCACTACCGGCTGCTCTTGAGGAGTGCGGTCTTTTTGATGGATGAGCTCTGCCAATGGAATCCAGATGCCGCCAATGTGAAAAGCTTCTCTTTCAAAATCTTCACGAACATCCAGTAATACTGGTGGTGTAGCACTTTGTAATGCTGCTGCTAAATCTGTTGCACTAATCTGCTTCATTCTTCTTCCGCGTACTCGTTGAAAATTCTGGTGAGACGCATATTGGATACCGGTGCCACAATCAGCGGAAACTTCTCAATGGTTACGTTGCTGGGGTCAAGACCAAAGCCACGCTCTTCGCCAAGGCTCACTTCTTTCAGCCAGAAATAAATCTTCATGATGATGCGCTCGAGGAATGGTAGTTCATTATCCTGGCTCAAGTATTTTTCCAAAACGATGAATTGGAAATCGCCTACTACATTGTTGCGCTCCAAACTTTCATAGCGTGAAGTGATATTTACTTCTTTGTTGTGTACCAAATCTTCCACCACTTTGCGGAACATCAGGTTGATGCGTTGTTCCACACGGAAACCAAGACGAAACTCTACACGAATGATATCATTTGGGATGATATGATCTACACTGTATTCGCAGGTATAAGGATCATCTAATACATCTACGTGTACAAACCAGTAGATATCGGCACGCTTTGGTTTTTTGTTCAGGATGGAGTAAATGATTTTATGTTCAATTTCTTTGGGGTTATTGGCACTGGTCATGTACACCAAGTGTGTTGCATACTTAGGAATGCTCTTGTCGTTACTGAGTTCTTGAATCATCGGAACATAATGCTCCAATCGTACAAACTCTACATAGCGGTTTTTGATCTTGCGGCTTCTGTACCATACATACATCACTACAAATAAGCCCCCACCAACAATCAATGCTACATAACCACCATGCGGGAATTTATCGAGGTTGGCAAAGAGGAAGCTGCCCTCAATAAGGGCGAATGTGATCAGGAATAACCATACCAATGCAGCATGCACGCGGTGTAATACCATGTAATTCGCAAAAAGAATGGTGGTACTGATCATACACAAAGTGATGGCTAAACCGTAAGCGGCTTCCATCTTAGAAGAGTCTTTGAAGAACAGCACAATGCCAACACAACCTAGGAATAACAGTACGTTGATGCCTGTAATAAAGAGCTGGCCTCTTTCTTCAGTAGGGTAGTTGATCTTCAATTTTGGCCAAAGGTTCAGGCGCATGGCTTCACTGATCAGGGTAAAGGAACCGCTGATCAATGCTTGGCTGGCGATGATGGCAGCCGATGTGGCGATGATAATGCCCACCAGTTTAAACCACTGCGGCATGATATTGAAGAAAGGGTTAACACTTAAATCGACATTGGTATTGAAAACCTCGCCACTGTGTTCAGCCAATAACCAAGCACCTTGTCCCAGGTAGTTCAAGATCAAACAGGTTTTCACAAATGCCCATGACATACGGATATTGTCACGACCACAATGGCCAAGATCACTATACAAAGCTTCCGCACCAGTAGTACATAGAAATACAGCGCCTAAGATCCAGAAACCCTTGGGGTAGTTGGTGAGCAAATCAAAAGCATAATAAGGGTTAAATGCTTTGAAGATGCTGATGTAATCAGTCAAGTGAGCAATACCCAAAATAGCCAACATGGTAAACCAGATCAACATGATGGGTCCAAAGAGCTTACCAATAGATGCTGAACCAAATTGCTGCAGGAAGAACAATACAGCCAGAATAGCAATAACAATGTAAACAATCGTCATGGTAGAAATATCGCTCAGGCCTTTCAGCTGTCTCAAACCTTCTACAGCAGATGTAACAGAGATAGGTGGTGTAATCATCCCATCGGCCAGCAAAGCTGCGCCACCAATCATGGCAGGTAAAACCAACCACTTTCTTCTGCGTCTGACAAGTGTATACAAACTGAAAATACCACCTTCCCCACGGTTGTCTGCCCTAAGGGTGAGGATTACATACTTTACAGTAGTCTGCAACGTCAGCGTCCAAATGATACAGGATAAACCACCCAGTACCAATTGTTCGGTAATGGGTTTGTCATCAATAATGGCTTTTAACACGTAGAGGGGGGATGTGCCGATATCTCCGTAGATAATGCCAAGTGCAACTAATAAACCTGCAGCAGAGACTTTGCTGATATGCTTGCCCACAAAAAGCGGTATTGGTGAAATGGATCAAAATGATTCCTTAACAAATGTATAATAATTCACTTTCCATGCTCCAATGTTTTGCCAAAGTTTTGCAAGCCTTTTGCTACAAACCCTTTGAAGGCAGGCAACAAAACGTACATTTGAGTATCTGACTATTTAAAGACAGGAGGAGATATGCGCGTTTTGTTTGTAGCCTTTTTTTTACTCTTTGCCCTTTCCGGTACTCAGGCCCAGCGAATCATTTATTCTGAGCCCGACCGCGACGATGTTAGAAGCATGAATTTTGAAGTGATTGGAAAGCTGAGCGGACAATTCCATATCTACAAGGGCTACCGCGATATGCATTATGTGGCTATCTACGATGCAGAAATGCGCCAAGTAGAGAAGAATCGCCTTGATTTTTTACCTGATCGCATCTTTAATGCCGACTTCCTGGCTTTCCCCGACTTCTACTACATGTTCTACCAGTACCAGAAAAGAAATATCGTGTACTGTATGGCGGTGAAAATGGATGATAAGGGCAAGAAAGTTGGTGAGCCGGTTATCATGGATACAACAGATGTAACTTTTTCTTCTAATAACAGAATCTACACGGTTATTTTCAGTGAGGATAAGAGCAAGATTCTGGCATACAAAATCAACGCGAAGAACGATAAGGCGCATACAGTAACCACCATGCTGTTTGATAAGCAGCTGGACTTGCTGCGGAAAACACGCTTTGTGGTAAACATGCCAGAGCGTAATGATTTTCTGGAAGAGTTTCAGGTAGACAATGATGGTGATTTGGTTTTCCTTCGCGCTTCAGGTAGTGCGCAGAATGATAATATCAATAAGCTGTCGCTGATTTATAAATCGGCCATCGATGATGAATTTTTGATTACTGATCTGCAGTTACCCACGATTAACCTCGATGATATCCGCGTGAAGGTGGACAACCTGAACAAGAAATACCTCATTGCTTCTTTCTTCAGCAAAATGCGCCGCGGCAATATTGATGGTTTATACATTGCTATCTACGATAAAGCTGGCCGGAAGGAAGCCCTGAATACAACGGTTTTATTCAATGATAACCTGCGTGCAGAAGCCAAGAATGAAACCAGTATTAAAACAGCGTTTAATGACTTTTATATCCGCAATGTTATTCTGCGAAAAGACGGAGGCTTTATCCTCACTGCAGAAAGCATGTACAGCAGTTCCAGAGGTGGACAGTTGAGTAGATGGGATTTGTTGTATGGCTCGCCATTTTGGTCACCCGCGGATTATTATATGTGGGGAAATCCATGGGCATGGAACAGTCCCTGGGCTTGGGGTGGTATGAATTCGATGAACTGGGGATTGAGCCCTTGGGGAACGCCCGGTGGCATGGGAGGCAATTCTGTTACGCGTTTTTATGCAGACAATGTAGCCTTATTGGGTTTTGATGCAAGTGGTAAACTAGAGTGGAGCAATATGATCCGCAAATCGCAGTTTGATGATAATACTGATAATTTTATCGGCTTCGGATCAGTTGTCATGGGCGGACAAATTCATTTTCTCTTCAATGTACAGGAGAAACGCACCATGGTCTTGTCTGATCAAAGTTTAACACCTGATGGACAGTTGATCAGAAACCCAACCTTCCGCAATATTGATAAAGGCCATGATTTTATGCCCAGACATGCCAAGCAAGTGGGCGCAAGACAATTGATTATGCCCAGTATGTTCCGGAATTTCATTTGCTTTGCTAAAATTGACCTTTAACACCTAGCTGCGTGGTTTTTCTATTTAGGGATAACTCATTAATTGTACTGATACTGCTTTTGTTGTTGAGCTTGGGCGTGCACGCACATTTTTTTATGGTGCCCCCAATGTTGTCAACAGGAGATGATGGTGTGCTCTCACTTTTGTTGAGACGCTTTCTTTCGCAAACACCAGCTTGGGCATTGATTTGGATATATCATGCATTGGTCTTGTTACAGGCCATACAGCTCAATGTGCTGCTGAATAATTTTAAGATGTTACACACCAATGCATTTACTACGGCGATGGCCTACATCTTATTCACTGGGTTTTTCCCAGAGTGGTCTGTGCTTTCACCTGCATTGGTAGCGAATTCCCTGATCATGTTGGTCTTTACCATGCTCACTAAATTGTACAGCCATCAATCGCCTAAGTCATTGTTATTTAATACTGGGTTGCTGATTAGCCTTACGATTATGGCCTATCATCCAACTGCCATGATGGTGGTGGTGGTATTGTTTGCATTGGCTGTGGTGCGTCCTTTCAGGCCGGCAGAATGGGTGGTCTTGCTCATGGGTGTTGTTTTACCTTATTACTTCATGGCTTCCTATCTCTTTTTAACCAATCAATTAGCGGCAATTAATGATTACCTGCCCAACCTTGGAATTTTCTTGGATGTGGTGCAGGGTGCAGATGCTTGGTATTGGAGTGCGGTGGGTTTGTTCATACTCATCATATTGAATGGTTTTTATTACTGGCAATGGCAGAATGCCCGTATGGTTATTCAAATCAGAAAAAGCTGGAGTGTGTTGATTGTGATGCTCCTTTTGCTACTGCCGGTGCCGCTTATTTTCAGCGGAGCAGATATTCATGCAGCCATATTATTGTTGGTGCCAGCAGCCGCTTTTGCTTCCTGCGGTTTCCTTTATCCAAAAAGGTTATTGATTCCCAATCTATTATTCTGGTTGGCGGTGGCCATTATTGTCCACAATAACTGGGTTTTGGTTAAAAATTAGCAGTGCTCTTAACAGGTCAGCACTTACCTTTACGGCTCAATTTTTAGCGATGAAATTTGGCGTTGTTGTATTCCCCGGCTCTAATTGCGACAGAGATATGCAGGATGCCCTCCAGCAAGATCTTGGTAAGGAAGTAATCATGCTTTGGCACAAAGACCATGACTTGAGCATGTTTACTACAGATGATTGTATCGTATTACCTGGTGGGTTCTCTTATGGAGATTATCTGCGCTGTGGTGCTATTGCGCGATTCAGTCCCTTGATGCAACAAGTCATTGAATTCGCCAATAAGGGTGGTAAGGTGTTGGGTGTGTGTAACGGTTTCCAGATTCTTTGTGAAAGTCATCTACTACCCGGCGTATTACTACAAAATGCCAATCAACAGTTCATTTGTAAAAACGTCTATATCAAGAACGAAAAAACCGGTGCGCTGCAAATTCCTATTGCGCATGGTGAGGGTCGTTACTATGCGGATGCAGCTACGCTGGATGAGTTGGAGAAAAATGGCCAGGTGCTCTTCCGCTATTGCGATGCACAAGGCAATATTGATGCTGCTTTTAACCCGAATGGTGCAGAAAGAAATATTGCCGGCATCCGAAACAAAGCCGGTAACGTATTTGGTATGATGCCACACCCTGAGCGTGCTACATCTACAGCCCTCAATAATTTGGATGGCAAAAAAGTATTTGAATTACTCGGACTCAACTAATACCTATGAAGCGTTTGATTGTATGGATGATTGCGGTGTTGTTAACCACTTCTGTTGGTGCGCAGATTAAAGAGCCCGTTGGCTGGACTTTCAGCGCCAAGAAGAAATCAGCAGATACGTATGATCTGGTGATTAAGGCTGTAGTGCCCAAGCCCTGGCATTTATACTCTCAGTTCACACCGGAAGGTGGCCCGGTTCCAACCAAGTTTACTTTTAATGCCAATCCTTTGGTGAAGTTGGATGGCAAAGTAAAAGAGATCGGCAAGCTCCAGAAGATTCAGGATAAAATCTTTGAAACAGAAGTGCGCTTTTTTTCCAATGAAGTCACATTTGTACAAACAGTGAAAGTAAAAGCGGGGGTGAAAACCAATGTAACGGGTAATGTGTTATTTATGGTGTGTGATGATAGTCAGTGTCTGCCACCCACAAATAAAAAGTTCGATATTAAGCTACAATAAGTATGAAGAAAATATTACTTGTACTCTTGGCGTTTTGCTCCATGGTACAGTGGGCCACTGCACAGGAAAAGCCTGTGCAGTTTGCTTTTGGATATACACGTGTGAATGATAGTGTTGTGCAACTGGAGGCAAAGCTTGCGATTGCAAAAGGCGTTCAGGTGTTCTCGGTAAATAAACGTGGTGAAGATGATGCTTTTATAAGCAAGTTCATACTCGATAGCGTTGTAAGTAAGCGAACCGCAGTAACAGATACCGCTACAGAGCAGGGTAGCTTAATCATTGATGCGGAACAAAACAGGTTATTTGCTGATAGTGTTGTGTTTTCAGTGCCTATCAGGCTTGCTGCTACAGATAGTTTGCTCATCAAAGGTTCATTTGCATGGTTAGCAAAGAAAGGCGATGAATATCCCAGCGGTGAAGAAGCTTTTCGTGTAATGGTAGCTGCTGCAAGTACTGATAAGCCTGCTGCAGTCAATGATATCACGAAGGACTCGCTCTGGAATATCTTCTGGCTTACTTTACTCGCGGGTTTTCTCGCGATCATCACACCATGTGTGTTTCCGCTTGTTCCGGTAACAGTCAGCTTTTTCCTGAAGCGCAGTAAAACACGGGTAGAAGGTGTACGCAATGCGTTGTGGTATTCGGCTTCAATCATTGCGATCTACACTATCCCAACCATTGTCTTGGTGCTTTTATTCGGCGATGATATACTATACCAGATTTCTACCAGCGCCATCAGCAACCTGATTTTCTTTGCCATCTTCATTGTCTTTGCGATTTCATTTTTCGGTGCATTTGAACTGGAACTGCCAAATAGCTGGGCCAACAAAGCAGATGCGCAGGCAAGTAAGGGTGGTTTATCCGGTATTTTCTTCATGGCTTTAACCTTAGTGATTGTTTCTTTTTCTTGTACAGGTC
>DALYHN010000091.1:0-8730 GCA_031970875.1 Chitinophagaceae bacterium | reverse complement strand
TAGAGGCGTCTTGTGGATGTATGGCGCCAATGCCTTGTATGTATTGGATAACCTGAGTAAGCGATTCATCTTCACACATGCAGAAACATCTAATAACCAGATACAGTATGCTTATGTGCATCAGGTAATGCAGGATAGAGATGGCGGTGTTTGGGTAAGCACGGACAACGGCTTGTACTATACACTAGAGACCAATAGCTCTATGGATGTGGTGAATTTTATTTTTAAGCCTAAAGTGAGTAGCGAGCCTTATGAGTTTACAGATATACTTGAGTTAAAAACTGGTCAGTACTGGTTAAGTACATGGGGTAAGGGTGTGCAAACACTTACCAATCGTTTTCAACCTTATGAGGCAAATATCTATCGGGGAATGCCCAGACTGGATGCTGTAAGTAAAATACAGTACTCGCAAACCTGGAGTTTGTATCAACATAAGGATGATAAAATATGGATAGGTTGTCAGGGTGGCAAGTACATGATATACGATCCTGTATCACAACAAACACAATTTCTCACTTGTGCTGCTGCAGACAATGCAACCATCAGGTATATCACGGGTGATCAAAAAGGGAATATCTGGTTGGGTACCCAGCGTGGCCATGTGATTAAGTTCGATGGAAAATCTTTCAGAAAGCAGCAGCAGTTCAAAAGTATTATCAGAAAAATACTGATTGATAAAGCTGGTGCTATTTGGGTGAATACAGAGCAGGAGGGTGTATTTGAATTGTCTGGAGATGGCGCAAAAGTGGTTCGATATTTCAGTACGCAATCACCTTACGGAAAACTCTTCCAAGATGTATCTACTGATATGGATGAGCTGAATGATAGTGTGTTGGTGTATGCAGCTGGTCCTTTGAATTTTATCAATAAGCGCACAGGTAAAGTCACCTGGCTTACTGTAGAAAATGGTTTGCCAAGTAATACGGTGCTGCGTATTCGAAAAGACCATTTAGGATATCTGTGGATCAATACAAGAAACGGACTTTGCAGATACAACCCGGTGAATAAACGTTTTACGACTTATGGTAAACGTGATGGCATCACTTCCGCAGGCCTTACTATTGAAGCGGATTATCTCTGTAGTGAGAATTATGTGATGTTTGCTGGTAGCAATGCCCTGTTATTCTTCAAGCCTTCTGTATTTGAAACAAGACAGCGGCCACCGGATGTTGTGATGACCGATATACGCCTCTTCAATAAGTTTATTCCGGTAGATTCTTTGATGAGCTTAGCTAAAGTACAGTTTAAGCATAGCCAGAACAGCTTTGTATTTTATTTCTCCTCATTGAGTTATCAGCAAAAAGATAAGCTCACTTATTACTATCGATTATCTGGTATTGATGAAGAATGGGTTGAGGTGAACAATAGGCAGGGACAAGTGAACTATAGCTTGTTACCACCGGGCAAATATGTATTTAGTGTTTATTCGGAGAATATTGATGGGGTTAGATCTGCTAAGATTACCAAATTCAGTTTTGAAATCAAGCCGCCATTCTGGCTCACGAAATGGTTTATCAGCTTTGCTATTTTTTTATTGTTATTGATACTGTATTTCATTCATCGCTTAAGGGTGAATAAACTACTGGCAGTTGAAAAACTTAGAAATCGTGTAGCAAGAGATTTGCATGATGATATGGGTAGTACTTTGAGTACCATCAATATCCTCAGCTCAATGGCTAAAACCAAAATTGGTACGGATGTAGCCAAGGCGAATGAGTATATCAGCAAAATCAGTGATAATAGCCAGCGCATGATGGATGCTATGGATGATATTGTTTGGAGTATTAAACCTTCCAACGATAGCATGACCAAAATTGTGGCACGTATGCGTGAGTTTGCTACCAATGTGTTGGAAGCAAAAGAAATTGAGATTGACTTCCGTGTAGATGATGCAGTGTATGATCTGTCGCTGAATATGGAAGCCCGTAGAGATTTCTATTTGATTTTCAAGGAAGCAGTGAATAATGCGGCTAAATATTCTGGTGCCAGCTGTGTTACCATTGTGCTGCGTGTAGAACAGAAGCTGTTGTTGATGGAAGTGAAAGATGATGGCAGAGGTTTTGACCCTGTAGCGGCAGATGGGGGAAATGGGATGGGTAATATGCAAAAAAGAGCAGATGCGATGCATGCTCAACTGCAAATTACCAGCAGTATTGGCGCCGGCGCTACAGTATCCATACGTATTCCGGCTTCTTAAAGCACATCTTTATGCGGTTAATTGGGATGTGCGCTTGGTGTAGTTTTGTCAACATTGAAACATTGTCATATGACTAAAGTATTAATCTACGAAGACAATCCTCAGCTCAGAGAAGGGCTTACCATGCTGATTGATGGTAGTGAAGGGTTTAGTGTAGTGGCCGCTTTTAAAAACTGCAATAATGTGCAGGATGAAGTGGCTGCCTTTAAACCAGATATCGTGCTGATGGATATTGATATGCCCGGTACGAATGGTATTGAGGGATTAAAAAAGATTCGTGAGCAGTTTGCGGATACCAAGGTCTTGATGCTAACGGTATTCGATGACAATAAGAACGTTTTCGAAGCTATTCGTAGTGGTGCCAATGGATATATTCTGAAGAAAACACCTCCTGCAAGACTGCTGGAATATATTGCTGAAGCGGCTAGTGGTGGCGCACCAATGACGGCAAGCATTGCTACGCAAGTGCTGAAGATGTTTTCAAGTCTCCATAACGAGAAAGGAGAAGATTATAATCTTTCAGAAAGAGAAAAGCAGGTATTACAATTTTTGGTGAATGGCTATAGTTATAAGATGATTGCTGCTGAAATGTTTATTGCTATTGATACTGTTCGTTCGCATATCAAGAAAATATACGAGAAGCTGCATGTGAATAGTAAGAGTGAGGCAGTAGCAAAAGCGTTCAAAGACAAAATTGTATAGCCATTATGCAAATCAGTCGCTTTCTTAGCCAAAAGTTTCGCTTCTATACATTTGTCTGTATTGTATTACTGCTGTTTGTACATGGATATAATCTCAGAGAAACCTATTTAACACCTTTTTCAACTGTAAAAGAATCACTCACATTTACTGCTTTCTTTGAATACCTGATCTCCAATGGGCTATTACGCTTCAGGATTCCTTTGCTCTTCATGATCTCCGGTTATATCTATGCTTTACAGGATAGCAAGCCTTATTTTGAGAGAGTACGAAAAAGAGCAACAACCTTGCTTATACCATTTCTCTTGTGGAGTGCTTTTGGGCTATTACTTACTTTTCTGTTACAACGTAGTGCTTATACCTATCAGTTTGTACAAGCTGCTCAGTTGGATCAGCTGGGTGATAACCGCGTATACGAGCAAGTAGGCATAGGTGGCGTCATCTTTCGCTGGCTGTTGGCGCCTATCTCATTTCAATTGTGGTTTATTATTGCATTGTTTATATACAACATGCTTTATCCGGGCATTAAGTGGATGATTGTGCGCTATCCCTGGATATGGATTGGCTTTACTGCTTTTCTTTGGTTGAGCTATTTCAACTTTATGTATGTTGGTGGACAAGGATTGTTTTTCTTTTCAGTAGGGGTGTACATACAAAAAGCCAATTTCAATATTGAGCGAAAGCCTAGGTGGATGAGCACCTATATCTGCTTTTTGGTGTATGTGTCTAGCTCAGTCATAAAAACATTCATGGCATTTGAGTTGGACCCAGAAGCAATGAGCACTTTTATATCCTTACATGTTTTACATAGCATCACCATTTTGTCTGGAATTCTGGCGATATGGTATGGTGCTGATGTTGTGGTGAAATGGTGTTTGCAACAGCCATGGTTTCTATGGCTATCTGGTTTTTCTTTTTTCATCTATGGTTTTCATGCACCAATGATCTCTTTTATGAGCCGCTGGCTTTTCTCAATCTTAGACGGATTTCAGTATTACAGGTTGGCTACTTATTTCCTGACACCCTTACTGGTTGTATTGATTTGTATTGGGGTTGGTCTGGGCCTAAGAAAAATACTGCCTAGCTTCTATCGCTTACTAACGGGCGGCAGAGGCTTCTAAGCAATTTCACATATTTATGCGATTGTGTAGGGCATATTGTACAACTAGATTTGTATTGCAATTAGATTCATATCGCAGTTTGGTTAAGGTAAAAGAGAGGCTCCCGTAAGAGTCTCTCTTTTATTTATAGGTTTCACATATTTATGTGATTGATGAAGCGGTGTTAAATGAAGAGCTTTGGTGTGTTATTATGACTGCTTATTTAAAAATAGCCTTATTCATCAGTACCCTGTTATTGCAACTGCCTGCAGATCAGCAATATCCTCGGGTTGTACCTTCAGTTAAGGTACACGCAATACAGGATATGCTTATTGAAGCAGAAGAGCAGCCATTAAGCCCTTCGATTGTGGGTGCAGCTTTTGCCGATTATTGATCAATAGCGGTAGCAAACTGCATTGATATTCATACCTGCGCCAACAGAAGCAAACATCACCACATCACCTGCGTGTAGCTGGTGTTCATCCAGAATGCCTCTTTTTACCAGATCAAATAATGTAGGTACAGTAGCTACAGAACTATTGCCCAGCTTATGAATACTCATGGGCATAATATCCGCCGGAATCTCTTTCATACCATATAAACGGTAGAGTGCTTTGATAAAACCTTCATCCATTTTCTCGTTGGCCTGATGCAGGAAGAATTTCTTCACTTGTCCTACTTCTACACCTGCTTTCTCTATGCATGCTTTCATCGCGGCAGGCACATGCTTCATCGCATATTCATACACTTTTCTGCCTTTCATTTTGATGTAACGTACACGCGGATCTGAATCAGGGAAATTCGATTTACCCATGTAGAGATAGAATGCTTCATCAATACAATGGCTCATCACGCTGGAAGCCAAAATACCCGGTCCATCTTCTTCTACTTCTTTGTATTCAAGAATAGTCGCACCAGCACCATCAGAGAAGATCATGCTGTCGCGGTCATAAATATCAATTACACGGCTCAGTGTTTCTGTTCCAATCACCAATGCACGCTTGGCCATGCCTGCTTTAAAGAATGCATCTGCTTGAATTACACCTTGAATCCATCCTGGGCAGCCAAATAAAATATCATAAGCCACACAAGCAGGATTCTGGATGTTCAGTTCATGCTTCACGCGTGAGGCCAATGCAGGCAACACATCTGTTTGAATCGTATGCTTTACTACGTTGCCAAAATTGTGTGCAACAATGATTTGATCAATCGTTTCAGGATCAATGCCTGCATCTTCAATTGCATGTTTGGCAGCAATCGTCGCCATATCAGATGCATTGAATTCATTACCAGCGTAGCGTCTTTCTTCAATACCAGTGATATCACGAAACTTCTCTACGATATCCGTAGGCGCAGCATGAATACGCTCATGTGCTTCATCGTAAAAATCATGTACAGTAAAGTCTCTATTCGTCTTGATGTGTGGTGGAATATAGGCACCACTACCTGTAATCACTGTTCTTTGCATGTGCAGGAAATGAATGACCTCAAATTAACTGATGATCAGCAGATTACAATAAAAAAGTCCCGCTTTTGGCAGGACTTTTTCACTAACAGTCTTTAGTTTTTATAGATACTTATCGCCTTTGCTGCGTTTTACTTCTGCAACAAACTCTTTAATGGCCTGCTCTTTCTCCTTTTTACAGATCAGCAGTACATCCTTGGTATCAACAACGATAAAATCTTCCAATCCCTGTAATACCAGCAATCTGTCGGGTGAAGAGTTCACCATACAATTGCTTGCATCAATCACAATCACGTTATTGCTGGCAACAGCATTACCCAGATAATCTTTCTCCATATTATCGTAAGCGCTGTTCCAGGTACCCAAATCGCTCCAGCCGAAAGAAGAAGGAATCACGTATACATTGTCTGCCTTCTCCATGATAGCGTAGTCGATAGATACATTGGTACAAAGCGGATAGATGCGGTTGATGGCAGCTGTTTCTTCTGCTGTATTGAAATGGGCTTTCTCGTTCTCAAATAACTCGGCCATTTCAGGCTGATACATTTCGAAAGCTTTCACCACATTCTTTACCTGCCAAACGAAGATGCCCGCATTCCAGAGAAAATCGCCGCTAGCTAGAAATGTCTTGGCAATCTCTAAGCTGGGCTTTTCAGTAAAGGTTTTTACTTTAAAAATATTCTCAGCCACACCAGTTGTGTCGTATTGAATATAGCCATAACCAGTATTGGGATGTGTTGGCTTGATACCCAATGTTACCAGGGATTTGATATGCGATACAAAATCCAATGCCTTGGTAGCGATGTTTCTGTAAGTTTCACCATCCAGAATCATATGGTCACTGGGTGCTACAATCAACGCTGCTTCAGGATCTTTCTGTAAGAGCTTGTATGAGATATATGCCACACAAGGTGCTGTGTTTTTTCTGCTGGGCTCTGCGAGGATATTTTCAACCGGAATATCAGGTAACTGATCTTTTACGATGGATACATACTCATCAGAAGTAACTACATAGATATTCTCCTTGGGTATGAAAGATGCGTAACGCTCAAATGTCCATTGAATCAGTGTCTTTCCAGTGTTCAGGATATCGAGAAATTGCTTAGGATAAGCTGTGCGACTCTTAGGCCAGAAGCGGCTTCCGATACCGCCAGCCATGATGGCCACATAATGGTGTTTGTTCATTGATCTTGTTTTGGTTTTGGATTTGGATTCTATAACGAATGAAGTGCCAAATTATGTTATTATACGATACCTTCTTTTACTAAGTCGTGCAAATGCAATACCCCAAGGTAAGTTCGTGCTTCTGCTACCAGTAATTGCGTAATATCATGATTGCGCATACTATCCAGTGCATCCACTGCCAGTACATCTGGGGCAATGGTTTTGGGGTTGGGCGACATGATGCTTGCGGCCGTGATATTTTCCAGAGAAGTGGTTTTTTCCAGCATACGGCGCAGGTCACCATCGGTGATGATACCCAGAATATGCTTGTTGGCATCTACTACAGCTGCCACACCCAGTCTTTTTTCGGTGATTTCTACAATCACTTCTTTCAGCGATGCCTGAGCCGAAACCATGGGTGCTTCATTGTGTACATAAAGATCAGCAACCCGTAAAAAGAGTCGTTTGCCCAGATTACCGCCCGGGTGAAAACGGGCAAAATCGTTACCGGTAAATCCGTTCAGGTGCATGAGACATACCGCTAACACATCGCCCATGACCATTTGCGCAGTGGTACTGCTGGTTGGCGCTAGGTTATTGGGGCAGGCCTCCTGTGTAACTGTTGTGTTGATGACATGATCTGCTGAAATGGCCAGATAACTGTCCACATTGCCCACCATCGCAATCAAAGTATTGCCAAAATTTTTGATCAGTGGAACCAGTACTTTGATCTCTGGACTTTCTCCACTCTTGCTGATAATCAATACGATATCTTCTTTTTGCACCATGCCCAGATCGCCATGGATGGCATCTGCTGCGTGCATAAAGAGGGATGGGGTACCGGTAGAATTGAGGGTGGCTACAATCTTTTGGGCTATGATGGCACTTTTGCCAATACCGCTGATCACCAGCCTGCCCTTGGCATCATGGATATGTTGCACAATGGCTTCGAAAGAAGCATCGGTAAATGATTGAAGTCCAGCAACTGAGCTAGCTTCTAATTCAATGGTTTTCAGTGCGATATCTAGTATCTGACTCATGACGCTTCGCAAAGGTAAACTTTAACAATACAGCCCGCTAATTCCCTGTCAACTTTATTAACTTCGCCGTCCTTCAAAAAATTGCGGGTTTTTGCAACGAAAAACTCCGTTTTGTGTTTAGATATCCGTCAGGTCCGGCGGAGTTTCGCTCAACAAAATAGTAGCGCCTTCTTCCGGAAAATGACGTAACTTATAATAATTGTTCATGACCCCCGTAGAGGCGAAACTGATTTGATTGATGACAACGACGACGAAGAAGGCGACAACGAAAAAAACCAAAACAACCACAGTAAGAACAGCAAGAACGACAAAAGTTGTGCGTGCAGCCTTGCCTAAGAGCACTGTGGAATATGATATTTATGCTGGTTTACAGGAATATTTCGGGTTTTCTGAATTTAAAGGCAGACAGGAAGAAGCCATTCAAAGCTTGCTTTCCGGACAGGATACATTCGTGATCATGCCCACTGGTGGCGGCAAAAGCCTTTGCTACCAGCTACCAGCCATGCTGATGCCCGGCTGTGCGATCATTGTGTCTCCTTTGATCGCCCTTATGAAAAACCAGGTAGATCTGGTACGCAGCTATTCTGAAAAAGATGATGTGGCGCATTTCCTGAACTCATCTCTTACAAAGAGCCAGATTAAGACAGTAAAGGAAGATTTGATTAGTGGTACGACTAAGTTGTTATACGTAGCACCAGAAACATTAACCAAGCAGGAAAACTTAGAACTGTTTGCAGACCTCACCATTTCTTTCTTTGCAGTGGATGAAGCACACTGTATCTCAGAGTGGGGACATGATTTCAGACCTGAATACCGCCGCTTGCGCGAGATGATGGATACCATCAATCCGGATATTCCGGTGATTGCTTTAACTGCAACTGCTACGCCGAAAGTGCAGAGCGATATTGTGAAGAATCTGGATTTGCGTAATCCCAATATTTTCATTTCTTCTTTTAACCGTACCAATCTCTATTATGAGATTCAGCCCAAGATCAAAAAGGATCAAACGGTTAAGAATATTGTGAAGTATATCAGCCAGCACAAAGGCAAGAGTGGTATCATCTA
>DALYHN010000090.1:8746-8903 GCA_031970875.1 Chitinophagaceae bacterium | reverse complement strand
ATGCCATTTGATCAGCTGTGAATGTATAAGTACTATCATCTACAAAAGGCCTTCTGCCAAACTCTGCTTTCTTGGTGCGCAGGTTATAAAAGCCTTCTCTTGTTTTGATGGTTCTTTTACCATTCACAATTCTGCTCGGCGAAACAAATGTGGCAAT
>DALYHN010000090.1:0-8736 GCA_031970875.1 Chitinophagaceae bacterium | reverse complement strand
GTATTGGTATTGTACAACAGTGTATCAGTGTACATTTTAAATTCAGGATCAGTTAGCACCACTTGTTGTTTGAAGTACACGTCTTTTGTATCTCCATAATAGTAGCCTTCTCTGCTAACCAGTGTTGTTTTGCCATTCACCAGCTTAGCACCTTTCAAATAAGTGCCAATACGCAACTGTGTATCGTATTCCAGTTCTTCAGTTGTCAAAACGCCTTTACCATCAGTCAGTTTAACAGATTTTTTCAGGTAAGCCCTTCTTTCACGGCCCAGATATTTCAAGTATTGTGCGTAAGTATGAATGGTATCTGCATCATTGATATGCACGTTGCCGAAAGCTTCCAGAAAATTTTCTTTTTGATTCAGCACAATGCTATCTGCATAAAATAGGGTAGACTCTTGCTTTACTGCAGCTTTACCAGCTAACGAAAAAAAAGTAGTAGAATCCTTTTTCTGTATGTTCTCCCGATCAGCGCGGATAACTTCAATGAGCTTGCCGGGTACAAAGCCAGTATCTGCAATAGCTGTTCTCTGTGCGTTTGAATAGCACACAGATAAAATAAATAACAAGAGTAAGCTATAGCGTGAACGCATGATTATTTTTGCTTGCTGGAATCAGCCAAAGGTTGCATCAATGGGCCGCTCTTGTCTTTTTTGCCAAACACGGACACATTCACGTAGCGCTTGGGATGCATTCTAAGATCATCAACAAGGATATTGGCGCTGCGTATGGTGTTGTTAAGGTTGTCGTAAAGTGCTTTATCATTCATCAGCTTGCCCATCGAGCCTTCACCTTTATCAATCTTGGTCAGAATATTATTCAGGTTATTAACCGATGTTTTCAGGTCGGCAATCGTACCATTAATATCAGCTTTTGCTAAGTTACTGGTGGTTGTTTGCAGGTTAGTTACAACACCATTGATCTTCTCATTATTATCCGCCAGATTCTTGGTGAAGCTATTCACATTATTCATAGTCTTCGTAATGCTGCCGGTTTGTTCATTCAGCATCACCTGCATAGAAGCAGAAGCATTCATCAGATTGGCGGTCGTCTTATTCAAATTAGCAATCACTTCCTGTAAGTTTCCCTTAGTAGTTGGGTCGAAGATGCTGTTGACATTTTTTAAAACAATATCCAATTGTCTGACTGTCTCTTTGATCTGATCAGCAACAGGTAATAGCTGATTGGCTACGGCACCGAGAATACCCATACTCTCTTTGGTCATCAGGGTGTCTCCTGATTTCAGGTGTTTTGCATCATTACCCAAAGCAATTTCAATACTGGGTGTACCCAAAGGATCTTTGATGATTGATGCAACAGAATTTACCGGTATTTCGTAATCGTCCTTCAGCTTGATCGATACATTTATTTTCTTCAAGTCTGCACTCTCAGTTTCAATATCATATACTGAACCAATCTGGAAACCATTTACATAAACAGGGTTAGACACCATCAAGCCCTTGGCATCTGGATATTTGGCATAGAGAAAATGACCAGTTTTGAACAGGCTTCTGCCTTTCAGAAAGTTGAACCCCAGAACCAATAAAGTGATGGCAATGGCTGTTAATGCACCTACTTTGGTTTCATTCGAAATCTTCATAGCTACAAATGTAGGAATGCTAGCGCATTATTTGCGGGCTACTCCATTAGCGGTGCCAATGGTTCTGTTTTCCAAAGAGTTTTTGTAGCGCTTCAAAGCATTGATGATTACCTGGCTGGTTTCACGTTGACCAGCGTCGCTATAGAGGTATTTTTCTTCTTCCGGGTTGGAGATAAAACCAGTTTCAACCAGTACAGACGGCATGGAAGTACCTTCCAAAACCCAAATACCTTTCTCATTGCGTTGACGGGCTTCGCGACTTACTCTGCCAATTTTCTTGAATTCATCCTCAATAGTAAAGGCGAGGTATTGACTGCGCTCAAAGAATTGCTTGGCTTTTAAAGCAACGAAAGCGGCATTCTCGGGAGAGCGACTATCAAATTCACGGATGATTTGGTTGATAGAGCTATCCACAAAAGCATCTTCATTCTCCATCATTTCGCGTTTCTTACTCTCGTTTTTGGCAGCACTCCAGATATAGGTTTCCGTGCCCATTGCAGCGTTAGGAGTCGTCCAATAGCGATAAACCGGTACTTCCTTGGTGTATTTTTTCTTTTTCTTACCCTTGCCTTTGTAAAAAGTCTTGGTTTCGTAGTGAGAGACCTCTTTGTGTGGCTTTCTAGGTGCAGAATTCAGGTGAATCGAGATAAACAGGTCGGCTTTGGCTCTGTTGGCAATATCGCAACGCTCATATAAGGAAGGGTAAACATCGTCTCTGCGGGTCATGATAATGTCTACTTCAGGCATCTGCTCACGAAGCATTTGTTCCAGTTTCAGCGAAATGTTTAGGGCAATATTGGCTTCGGTAGATAATTCTCCCTTGGCACCTTGATCCGATCCGCCATGGCCAGCATCGATAACAATGCGGCGCAAAGCAGGGCGTTGAGGCGCTTTTTGCGCTTCAGTACCAATATTGAAAATCATTAACAAAACCCAGGCAACGATCAGTCTTTTCCTCATATCCAATTTGTTAAAGATGTGCTTTATTATCATCTTCAGCCCGAAGGGGCTATTTTTGCCACTACTAACATGAGCAAACGGCGTAAAATTAACGTAAAATATACCCCGGCTATTGCAGTACTGGCAGCATTCCTGATTTTAACAAAGTATCAGCAGGCCGCAGTTCACCTGCCAAAGCATTTTCTCGATTCTTTAACGGAATCGGATACCGTTCCAGTTAAAGCCGATTCTCCACTCTTAAAACCCAAGGCAGTACGACCAGATACTAGCAAACCTGCCCGCATCAATACAGTCGATACCATACTTATTTCAAAAGATTCCATCGATGCGCCTATTAAGTATACAGCTGAGGACTCAGGCGTATTGAAAATCGAAACCAAAGAATTTCTCTTGTATGGTAAGGCTGAAGCTGATTATAGTCAGATGCAATTAAAAGCCAATACCATCCAATACGACCAATCCACTCAGATGGTCAAAGCTTATGGTTCAAGGGATACAACTGGCAGTCCGCTCAGTAAACCAGAAATGCGTCAGGGTGAAATGACTTCTTTGAGTGATAGTATCAGCTTCAACCTCAAGACTTTAAAGGGACTTACTAAAAATTCTTATTACAAAGAAGGAGAGATGTTTGTCAATGCTGCTTTACTCAAAAAAGTAGATACCAATGCCTTCTTTGGATACAATGCCAAGTTCACGACCTGCAACCTAGATACCCCCCACTTTGCGATTCGTTCTCGCAAGCTCAAATTGATTAATAATAAGGTGGCGATGTCCGGACTGGCCATTCCTGAGTTTGAAGGTGTACCTGTTCCTATTGGTTTGCCCTTTGGCATTTACCCGCTCTCGCGCGGAAGAAGTTCTGGCTTAATGGCACCTCAGTTCATCACAAGTGAAGATTTTGGTATTGGCTTGGAAGGATTGGGTTATTACAAGGTTTTAAACGATTACGCAGATGTAACTGTAAGAACCAACTTGTATTCCTATGGTGGTTGGGCTGTGAATGTGGCGCCTAAATACATGAAGCGGTATCACTATACTGGTGGTATGAACATCACTTTTCAGAA
The DNA here is from genome assembly GCA_031970875.1 of Chitinophagaceae bacterium. Classification (GTDB taxonomy): domain Bacteria; phylum Bacteroidota; class Bacteroidia; order Chitinophagales; family Chitinophagaceae; genus JAFLBI01. Next base: position 5,112 of record DALYHN010000090.1, on the reverse strand, counting down.
CACCAAATCTCTGAATAGAGGTGGTACTGCTAGTAAAGAAGAATTCAATAGTGTACGCAGTTTCATGATTAACTGGAATCATGCCCGCGACAATAGAGCCCGACCAGGAACCAATTTTACCGCTAGTGTCAATTTTGGTAGTACAAGATTTAATCAAAATCTGCTGAATAACCCATTGCAGAATTTTCAAAACCAATTGACATCATCCATCAGCTATACCAAGGACTGGAAGGGCAAGATGAATATGTCCGTGAATGCCACACATAACCAAAACAACAATACCCGATTGGTGAATCTGAGCTTGCCCAATATCGGTTTCAACATGGTTACTGTGTATCCATTTCAGAAAAAAGAAAGAATTGGCGCTGAGCGTTGGTATGAGAAACTGGGTATTGGTTTAAATAGCCAGTTGCAAAACCAGATATCATTCTACGACACTGCTTTCAACATGCGTCGATTGCTGGATACCATGCAATGGGGTGCTTCACATAGTATTCCTATTACGCTTTCATTACCAGCCTGGGGCCCGATCACAATTGGCCCATCTGTAACCTATGATGAAAGATGGTACGGTCAGCGTGTACTCCGCAATTGGAATCCTACTAACAAAAAAGTGGATACTACTATACAGCGTGGTTTTTATGCAGCAAGGCAAATGAGCTTTGGTATTTCAGCCAACACACGAATCTTTGGAACGGTTGTGATGAAAAAGCCATTGGGTAATATCAAAGCAATCCGACATGAAATCAGGCCAAGTTTTGGTTTGTCGTACAAGCCGGATATGATGGCACGCTATTATAAAAATCTGCAGGTAGACACAACCGGCAGAACCATTCGTGCTTCTCAGTTTGATGGTGGTATCCTCGGTAGTTTCAGTGAAGGTAAATTTGGAGGTATCAGTTTTGGCGTAGATAATTTGCTGGAGTTGAAAGTGCGCGATAAAAAAGACACATCTGCTGCGGATAAGAAAGTGCGCCTGATTGATGGTTTTGGTTTTACTTCATCGTATAACCTGATGGCTGATAGCTTTGCTTTGTCGCCATTCAATTTCTACCTCCGTTCTAATCTGTTTCAGAATATCAATATTACCGCTGGCTTTACCTTGGATCCTTACGAAGTGGATAACAAAGGCTTCAGAAAAAATCAGTTGCAATGGGCGAGAGGTAGTTTGGGTACCATTACAACGGGTAATATTGCTATCTCCACAAGCTTTAAGGCTAAGACAAAAGATGGTAAGGAAAAGGATAATGAAATTCCTATCGATCCTTTCATGACGCCAGAGGAGCAACAACGACAGTTACAATTTGCCAGAGCCAATCCTGCTGAGTTTACCGACTTTGATATTCCTTGGAGCCTGAATCTTTCTTACTCTTTGAATTATTCCAGAACAATTAAGCCCGATTATAGTGGCTTTCGGAGCGTGATTATTCAGGGTATGAGCTTTAATGGCGATTTCAGTTTATCTAGCAAACTCAAGATTCTGGCGAATGGATTTTTGGATTTGACAGCAGGTAAAATACAGCAGTTCACCATGAGTGTAAGCCGTGAAATGCACTGCTGGCAATTGTCTGCTAACGTTACGCCTATTGGCTTATTCCGTTCTTTCAGTATTACGGTGAATCCTAAATCGGGCATTCTGCGCGATCTCCGTATTAACAGAGCAAGAACTTACTCTAATGCGAGCTTTTAACGATTGGCATCGTAATAATTCCACATAGTTTGAAAGACTTCGTCTTTTAATGCATCGCTTTGCTTGCCCTTGCTTTCAATTGGGGGTAGAAAATGGATTTCTAATTTGTGTGGTAGTAAATAGAAAAACTTTTGTACGGGCAAAGCTTTACCCGTATTAAAAATTAGTGTTGGTATAACTGCATTACCTGTATCTGTGGCCAGCTTGAATGCACCATCATAGAACTTTTTCAATGGTTGACCAGTTCTGTTACGTGTTCCCTCAGGGTAAATGCACATGTGCATGCCTGCTTTTAATACATGGCGCATCTCATCAAAACTTTTTCGTCTGCTTTTCTCGCTATTGCGATCTACCAGTACTGAGCCTTTGCGATAATAAAAGCCAAAGAGTGGCACTTTAGCAAAAGAAGTTTTAGCGATTGTTTTATTGGGGCCGGGAATAAAAGGTGAGGAGAGTGGCACATCCAATAAAGTATTGTGGTTACAAGTGATGATATAGGATGTATTGGGTGCAAAATTTTCTTTACCACGCACTTTTACCGGGCATCCAATCAGGGTTAACCAAACACGCATCCATATACGAGCGATTTTGATGAACAAGTCCTGACTTCTCCACTCCGGCCATAGGTGCGTAAGCATAGATGGAATAAAGATGATCAGAAAAGTGCCAATAAAAGTGATTAGTCCCCAAAAAGCCCAAATACGTGCAAATATGTTTTTCAACAGATTCATGTGATTGATTTAAAGATGCCAGTCGATCGGAGATTTACCTTGTTTGGTCAGCAATTCGTTTGTCTTGCTAAAATGTCTACAACCAAAAAAGCCCTTGTCGGCGCTAAAGGGTGATGGATGCGCAGCTTTGAGTACATAGTGTTTGGTTTCGTCTATTAGCACTTGTTTCTCTTGCGCAAATCTTCCCCAGAGCAGGAATACAATGCCCTGCTTTTGGTCAGAAATAGTACGAATCACGTAATCGGTAAAATCCATCCAGCCAATTTTGGCGTGACTGGCAGGTTCATTGGCCCGAACAGTTAATGCTGCATTCAAGAGCAATACACCCTGATCAGCCCATTTAGTGAGATTGCCAGTTGTTGGAATGGGCATACCGATATCAGCTTTCAGCTCCTTGAAAATGTTGACTAATGAGGGTGGTGGCGGAACACCATCTTGAACTGAAAAGCTGAGTCCGTGTGCTTGGCCTGGTCCATGATAAGGGTCTTGCCCTAAAATCACCACTTTCACGTTGTTGAATGGCGTATGTTCAAAAGCATTGAAAATGAGCTGACCCGGAGGGTAGATAGTTTTGCCGGAAACTCTTTCTGTTTTCAGGTGGGTAACAATTTGGAGGAACCAAGGCTTGTGAAAAGCCGCCTGTAGCGCTTGTTTCCAGCTTTCTTCAATTTTTACCTCCATGATTGCGAAACAGTTTGGGCGCAAACTAATTAAAATATATTTTTGCCAGCCCAAAAAGGGATGGTCCGGTAGCTCAGCTGGATAGAGCAACTGCCTTCTAAGCAGTAGGTCATTGGTTCGAATCCAATCCGGATCACAAAACCCCGCACAAATGTGTGGGGTTTTGCTTTTAGGATAGGGCTTACATAAATGACCTAAGTATTTGATTGTTGGGAAGGGGCTATTGAAACCGTACTTTTGCCACCTAATTGGCTATCCATGAGTGAAGAGAAAAGCTTGAATTTTATTGAGGAAATTATTGAGAACGACCTAAATAGTGGGAAGTATGCATCTATTGTTACCCGCTTTCCGCCGGAACCCAATGGCTACCTGCATATTGGTCATGCCAGTTCCATTTGCTTAAACTTCGGTTTAACCAAGAAATACCCTGGTTATACGAATCTCCGTTTCGACGATACCAACCCAACGACTGAGGAAACAGAATATGTAGAAAGTATCAAAGAAGATATTCGTTGGATGGGTTTTGAGTGGAAGCATGAATTATATGCTTCTGACTATTTCCAGCAGCTCTATGATTTTGCTGTGTTACTGATCAAAAAGGGATTGGCTTATGTAGATGATTCTACCAGCGAAGCGATTGCTGCCATGAAGGGTACACCTACAGAGCCTGGTAAGGATAGTCCGTTCAGAAACCGTTCAGTAGAAGAAAACCTCGATTTGTTTCAGCGCATGAAGCATGGTGAGTTTCCTGATGGAAGCAGAACCCTTCGTGCCAAGATTGATATGGCTCATATCAATATGCTGATGCGTGATCCGATTTTGTATCGTATCAAGCATGCACATCACCATCGTACAGGAGATGCTTGGTGTATTTATCCGATGTATGATTTTGCGCATGGTCAGAGCGATTCAATTGAAAACATCACACACTCCATTTGTACATTAGAATTTGTGCCGCACAGAGAGTTGTACGATTGGCTGATTGCACAATTGGAGATTTATCCTTCACATCAATACGAGTTCGCGCGTAGAAATATCAATTATACGGTTACCAGTAAGCGTAAACTCTTACAGTTGGTGAATGAAGGCCATGTAACCGGTTGGGATGATCCGCGTATGCCAACTATCAGCGGTTTAAGAAGAAGAGGCTTTACACCCGAGAGTATCCGCGATTTCTGTGATCGTATCGGTGTAGCCAAGCGTGAGAATATGGTGGATGTTGGCTTGTTGGAATTTTGTGTGCGTGAGCACTTGAATAAAGTAGCTCAGCGTAGAATGGTGGTATTTGATCCATTGAAAGTGGTGATTACGAATTATACTGCTGCAGAGGAATTATTGCCAACGGAAAACAATCCGGAAGATCCGAATGGTGGTACACGCATGGTGCCATTCTCTGCGGAGATTTATATTGAGCAGGACGATTTCATGGAGAATCCGCCTAAGAAGTATTTCCGTTTGGCACCCGGACAAATGGTGCGTCTGAAGAGTGCATATATCATCCGCTGCGAAGAAGTCGTAAAAGATGCCGATGGAAAACTGATTGAATTGCGTTGTACCTATATCCCAGAAAGCAAGAGCGGTTCTGATACATCTGGCATCAATGTGAAAGGTACCCTGCATTGGGTTAGTGCTAAACATGCAGTGAGTGCAGAAGTACGTTTATACGATCGTTTATTCCGCGTGGAAGATCCAACTGATGAAGAAGGTGATTTTAAGGAATACTTGAATCCTGAATCATTGCAGGTGGTAAACCGTGTTTATGCTGAACCTGATTTACTCAATGCTGATTTGAATAGTCGTTATCAGTTCTTGCGAAAAGGTTATTTCTGCCTCGATAAAGACAGCACAACCGAGCACCTCGTCTTTAACCGTACTGTTACGTTAAAAGATGCATGGGCCAAAGAAGTGAAGAAAGCCTAACCGATATGCATACCGCATTCCAACAAATCATGGCCGCACAATTTCCCTTTGTGCAGCGCCAGCACACCATCCTGCTTGCTATTAGTGGTG
>DALYHN010000089.1:0-8906 GCA_031970875.1 Chitinophagaceae bacterium | reverse complement strand
GTATCCAATCTGTTGTGCACAACTAGGTCTCTAAAATCGTAATACTTGGGAGAATGACTTTCTGGTCGGAAATCATCCGTTCGTTTGTTTACTTCTAATTCAATCCAAGTGTATTTTACGTCATTGACTTTACCCGAACCTTTTAAATCAATTAAAAAGCTTAAGGGTACTGGATATATTCTTATCCAATCACCACTCTCTAGTATCCCTGCTGTACAAACTAATTCATCATAACTACGTGACGGTAAAGGGTAGGTAGTAACAGTTATTAAAACTTTTACTAGAGGCATATTAAATATGTTTTACTTCATAGTTGAAGTCTGGGAGGGTTTCTATTGCTTCAGCTAAATGCTTTCGATGGCACTGGCAAATATTGGCTTCAAAACAAGTTAACGCAATACGCTTGTGTTGCTTTAGTAAGTTTAGTATGTCTTCTTGGTATGACTTTGTTTGAGTCAAATTATGCTTGCGGTATGTAGCAAATAGTTTATCGTAATCACTTTGAGTATTGAGTTCCTGTCGTTGGTCTCCTTCAATGCCTACTTCAGGAATATGTGTATAAACAATGCCAAGGCTGGTGCAATATTTTTTTAGTTGGCTTTTGCTAAAGCCGTATTTCATGCTTAATGGATTATTGCGAACATCTACCAACACTTTCACATCATTTATTAGAAGTCGTACCAAATACGCTTCAAGTGAAATACCTTCATAACCGATGGTGAATAATACTGTTTTGTGGCTTTTCGGTTTGGCTTTAGTAACTTTTTCTAATTCCTCTCGGCTTAAAATTTGCTCTGCTGCTTCACTTTTAATAGCATAAAACGGAAAGTTGATATACGTATGCTTCATTAAAGCAGTTGCATTCATTTTACCGTATTGTTTTTTTACTTCCTGTAACAATTTCAGGTCAGCAGGTCTTATTTGCTCCAGATAGTTAGTGGAACCTGTATCAATAGCCGTATTTTTTAAATAAAAATGCTTTTCATCTTCAATTAAAAAGCCTCTTTTTACCATTGCTGTCATATCTGCATTAGCAGAGTAGGAGTAACAACCGAATTTATAGGGAATAAAATCATACTCTGCTTTTACTTTTTGTTGAGCAAATAGGAATAACAGTTTTTGTAAGCGAATTTTATCCAATTGCCCGTCAAACAAATGCAATAACGCAAGTATTATTTTTCTTCTGTAAAACATGCCGATAATTGTCTGGCGAAGTTAGGATTTTAATTTCCGGTATCAATTTGTAAGCTCAATTTTCCTACTGATACTTCGGTTTTCCCTTGTTTTAAGAGGGCTATAAGTTTGGCCCTGCCGAAACGAAGTGAGCTGACAATCCAGGCGAGTTAAATGAATGGAATTATTGCAAAACAGGAATACCTAACTCTCGTAGATATTTAAATGTGTCGTCGTAGTATTCATGTTTTCTGGTATGATCTTCATCATTTCCATTAGGTATTACTATTACCATACCTTGTCTAGCTCTTGTCAACAATACTCGATAAGCGTTGATGAGATACTTTTTCCTTTCTTCATTTTTGATATTCTGCCATTTGTTTCCTTTAAATGCAAATGTTTTCCAACCTTCTGTAGAAAAACGAAGGTCGCCATCCCATGTAACACATGACCAGTCAAGCTCAAGACCTTGTACATGAAATTCGGTTGCGACATCTTCAAGGAAATAAGAAGAACGAACATCATCTTTCCCATCAAGAAACCAATTCACTGGATTCATGGGCGTTTTTACATCAATGGCGAAAGGCTTTAATCTCTGTGCTTGAGATGATACCACTATGCCATATCGTTCGCTTCCTCTAGCTTTTTCTTTAAGCCACTTTTTTGCTTTTGATAATTCTCTTGTTATGACAATAGGGTATTTGGGTAATAATATGTCAAGATTCTTTTTGGCTTCTGCCAGGTTGATGTCGAGCAAGTTTTTGACAAAGGATGATAAATTTTCTGAACGAAATGAACGCATTGAGATGCCAAGATGTAAGTCTGGATTAAAATTAACCTTGCAGGTATGCTTAATTCGTTCGATAGTATCGATAGCAGCATATTCTGAGTCTGTTAAGTTCGGCGATATGAAAACATGCCAGTCTTTGAACGTTTTTTCAATCGCATTTAGCCATTCAGATATGCCGGCTTCGCCTGTATTGATTTCTTGTCCACCGCCAACTAAACAAACAACTACAGCCCAGTCTTGATGTCTATTCAGACAAGAAATAAGAAACTCTGGTTCAGAATAAGTAAAATTTGATTGTCCCTTTTTCTGCTGCATGAAGCGAATTGTCTGTTCTTTATTCCAAGCGCGTTGAGCCTCATCAAAAATCGCTACATGATCGTATGGCGCACTTTGATCTTTTAAATAGGCATCGCGATAGTGGTGTATGATTTGAATAAAAGATTTTACTGCTTGTTTCGCATCTTTCTTTGTAATTCGTCTACCATTTGTAGCCTCTCTTTGTACTTTATCTCTTGTTAGTGCTTCTTGAAGTATTGCAACTAGCGGAGCATTACCAGATAGGTAAACACTGGTATTCCCTTTTTCCTTATCTAAATGTTGTGTAGCAACTTTAAGACCAACTAAAGTCTTACCTGCTCCAGGAACACCAGTTACAAAGCATATAATCTTTTCTTGGTGATTCTTAGCATAATCAATAATGTCTGATATGGCATTTGTAGTTAGTGTTAGGTTTTTGGAGCCAGCATCACTTCTTGTAATTGCTTCAACGCTATGATTGTTGTATAATGAAACAGCTGCTTCAATAATTGTTGGCGTTGGTGAGTAGGAGCCAGAAGCAAATTCTTGTGCATTTAATGATGAGTTATTCTCTAGAAAGGCAATCGTCTGCTCAAATGCAAGTGAAAGCTCGTGTTGGTTACACTTAATGGGCAAAAGGAGGTTGTCGTTATGAGAGGTAGTTGATATCTCTATAATTGATCTCTTTGCTTCTGTAGCTACAAGTATCGGAGCAATCAGTGCGGTATGACTTGGTTTATGAAAATTTTTTAAGTCGAGTGCATAATCCCAAACTTGTTCAATATGCTGTGTATGAAACTTACTTTCGCCAACCTTAAATTCAATTACAAAGACTATTCCAGAGATAATTAGAATAACATCTACTCTTCCACCCAATCTTGGAATTGAAAATTCGAAAAAGATATCACCAGTATATCCTCGAAGAGAATCTTTGAGAATATGTATTTGCTTCTCCCAAGATTTATTTTGGAGCCTTGTTGAATCAAAGTCGTTTTTGATTGTTATTGCACCAATGATTTCCTCAGTTGATTTATGTAGAAATTTATCAATTGATTCGCTATAATAATAGTTCAGCATATTTAAGAAGCTATAGACGAATTTAAAATGTTATAGGAGAAATGTTGTAAATCTGATTATGACTATAGAGAATATGAATGAAGATATTACACAATTTCCGTGCATAACCCCTGCATAAACAACAGGCAGTGCCCTGCAAATGCCTATGCGGGTTGGGTTTTGGCCGGGGTTATACCCATCTTATCCACTGAAAACTTTTGTTAACAATGGCTTGACAAACGAATAGGAGCTTTATATTGTCTTACTAAAAACAGCGTTATGAAAAACGTACCCTATCATTTGCTGGTGAATGCTGCCGGGCAGTTAATGCAGCAGCACGCATTCGATCATCTAACCGATGATAAGCTCAGCAGAATGCAGAATTGTATCCGTACGCTCTCGCAGGAAGCCGTTACCAAAGAAGCCATCAATGCCAGCGGGCATGAATTACTGGCCCTTTGCCGCGAAGCCGATCTGTATGTAGACACCACCACACCACAATCATTGCAACAATTGTTTGCTGCCATGAGTTATTTTGGTGTTGATGCACAGTCTGCTGTAACAGAAGAAGTGTACTAGTATAGTTCTTACATTTTTACTTAGGCAACACAATCCGAAAGGTGGTGCCCTTACCCGGTTCGCTGCGGTAAACGGATAATTTACCCTTGTGGTATTGCTCAATGATACGTTTACTCAGTGTGAGGCCTAGTCCCCAACCTCTTTTCTTCGTCGTAAACCCCGGTTGAAATACTTTATTCAAAGCGCTAGCTTCAATACCCTTACCGCTATCGTTTACATCAATCCAGTATTGTTCTGCTTGTTCTTGCACTTGAATCAAAATTTGTCCGCTCCCATCCATGGCATCTAGTGCATTCTTCAATAAATTCTCCAATACCCAATCGAAGAGGAGAGGAGATAATTGTAGTTGCGTATCTGCATGCAAACGATGTTGTAATTCCATGCGCACTTTACTACCTGCACGTTTGCGCATATAGGTGAGCATATTCTCCAACTGCGGTAACAAAGTGGTGGGTTCTAATTGTGGTGTACTGCCAATTTTACCAAAGCGGTCGGAGATCAGTTGGAGTCGGCGTACATCTTTATCCATCTCAGCGGCAATATGATCTGCAGCAGGAATGTCTTTCAATAATTCCAGCCAACCTTCTAAACTACTAACCGGTGTGCCCAATTGATGCGCTGTTTCCTTGGCCATACCCGCCCAGAGTTGGTTTTGGTTACTCTTGAAACGAATGCGTTGTGTGGTAATAGCAATGATGAGGAATAAAGCAGCAATACTCAATTGTACATAAGGATACCATTGTACTTGTGTCAACAAAGTGCTAGGGCCGTAATAATATTTGTTGGCAGCATAAGGTGTTTCTTTCACAACTAGTATAATGGGCTTGGGTGCAAAGCGACGAAACTGTTTGAGTTTGGTTTTTAGTAGTGTATTGATGTCTGCAACACCAGCAGTGTCAATATTCATGAAGAGTCCCGTAGGTTCATCGCGTTCATTGGTTTCGATGATGGGGATCTCGGTATTATCGGTAGCAATCTTGGTGGCGAGGGAGAGGGAAGTACTATCGGCTCCGTTGAGGATGGTGCGTTCGGCTTCTACCCATGCTTCTACGTATTTGCGTTCTTCAGTGGCAATCTGATTGGCGAGGTAGCGACTGTATAGCACGGTGCTACCTACCACCAGTATGGCAATGGCAATAAGTAAGTTGCGCCAGTTGAGTAAAGCCCTCATACATTAAAAGTAAAGGATTTTGTGAAGGCAGGTCTTTTGGTTTTAGTCTTTGGTCTTTCGTCTTTGGTCTTTGGTTTTTCTGGTAAGATTTTTTTTTCGTTTCTCGACTCTCGATTTTCCTTCTTCTTTTCTTATTTGTTTAACCGCAAAGTCGCTAAGACGCTAAGGTTCGCTAGGATTTATTCGTTTTTCATTTTTCGATCCTCGATTTTCCTTCTTCTATTCATCTGTTCTTTGTTCGACCTCACCCCAGCCCTCTCCAAAGGAGAGGGAGTTGTTGGTATTCGTTTATCTTTTTTCGATTCTCGATTTTTCTTCTTCTGTTCATCTGTTCCTTGTTCGACCTCACCCCAGCCCTCTCCAAAGGAGAGGGAGTTGTTGGTATTCGTTTATCTTTTTTCGATTCTCGATTTTTCTTCTTCTGTTCATCTGTTCCTTGTTCGACCTCACCCCAGCCCTCTCCAAAGGAGAGGGAGTTGTTGGTATTCGTTTATCTTTTTTCGATTCTCGATTTTTCTTCTTCTGTTCATCTGTTCCTTGTTCGACCTCACCCCAGCCAATACCTGCGCTTTGGCTTCGGTTTGTAAACCTCTCCAAAGGAGAGGGAGTTTCATCTTGCTAAAAGCTGTCTTCTAGCTACTCACTTCTGGCTTCTTTTAAAAGTTTCGCTAATAACTATTGATTCTATATTTCTCAACCTTACTTTTAGCTTCTCACTTTTGCCCTGCTTGCTGAAGCTTCAGCGCAGGCAAGCTTTTCACCTAAAAAAAAGGGCCCCTAACGGAGCCCCTGTACCCATTTGCAGTTTGGTACAAAACTTATCCGAAGATGCCGCCTTTCTTCAGGCTCTTTACACCTTCACCAATCTTATAACCATTGTGGTAAATTTCTACACGGTAATTACCTGTTGCATACTGACCATCAGGTTTCCAGTTAAAGCTTACAGGCAAGCGTTTGCCTTGCTCATAGTTCACCGTTACTTTATTGGTAAACTCACGCTCACCATCTTCACGTGTTTTGAATACGCCTTCGCTAAAAGCTTTACCATCAGGGCCAGTTACAATCACAAAGAAATCCTTTGTACCTGTTGGGGCAACACGGTTTTCAGCAATATCGAATGATACGCGGAACACATCGGCACGCTTGGCCGTGCTGGTTTCTTTTTCTCTACCGCCATTTCTAATATCAATGGCCGTGATATTGATGTTCAAAGCCTGCAGGGTAGAAGCTACATCTTCCACTCTGCGCTTGGCTTCTGTAGTGCTGTTCAGGTTCTGCTGCAATTCACCTTTTTCTGCTGTGAGTTTGTTTTTGTCGGTAGTCAGCTGCTCATTGGCATTGGTGAGTTGCTGGTTCTCTGCTTTCAGTTTTTCTACTTCAGCAAACAAATCAGTGATTTTGCCATTCAATTCAGCAATCAATGATTTTGCTTTAGACAGTTCATCCGCAGTAGCGTTTTTCTTATTCAGGGTAACGCGGATATTATTCTTCAACTGCTGAATTTCCTGATTACGCTCAGCCAGTGAACCCTGCAATTCAATATTATTAGTAGTAATAGAATCCAGGCGGGCAGAAGCATTATCGAAATCCTGCTGAATTGCCAGTCGGGCACTGTCCACATTTTTCACTTCTGTCTGTAATAAAGTGATCTGTTCTTTCGACTGACTCTTGTCGTAAATGATATAGGCCCAGGTCATCACCAGTGCGGCGATGAGGATGCCATAGATCAGGTTACGGTTGTCTTTTTTTTCCGGAAATTGGGGATTGTTGCTCATATACATGTTGTTTAATAAGGAGTTACTATGCTAAACGAATTATTGGTCATTGATATTGAAACAGTACCACAAGTTCCTGCCTTTGCCGATCTTTCGAGCAATTGGCAGGAACTATGGCAGGAAAAGGTCGCGAAAACCATGCCAGACGATACGCTTCCCGAAGATTCTTACCGAAAAAGGGCAGGAATTTTGGCAGAATTTGGCAAAATCATCTGCATTTCCACGGCCGTATTTAGTTATAACGATATGAAAATTAGCGGCTTACGTGTAAAGTCTGTTTCCGGCGATGACGAGCGGGCCGTTTTGGAGGGCTTTGTGACCATCTGTAATAAGATGTATGGTCGCAACCGCAATTTTCAGTTTGCCGGGCACAATATTCGTGAGTTCGATATTCCCTATATCTGTCGCAGAATGATCATCAACGGTATGCTGCTGCCGGAATATTTACAACTGAACGACCGCAAGCCTTGGGAAGTGCGCATGATGGATACCCTGAGCTGGTGGAAGTTTGGCGATTACAAACATTATACTTCGCTGCATTTAATGGCCAATGTGCTGGGTATTCCCACTTCCAAAACGGATATGGATGGCAGTATGGTGCAGGATGTCTATTACAAGGAGCGCGACCTGCAGCGGATTGTAGATTACTGCCAGCGCGATGTAGTGGTAACCGCTAATGTGATTTTGCGTTTTCAGCAATTGCCCACTTTGCGCGATGAAGATGTAGTGATAGTGTAAATGCTCGTTTTATTTTCAAGACTCTGTATTCTACCCCCGACGAAAGCAATGCATTGCTTTGTCCGGGTTAACCCTGACTAAAATGCTTTGCATTTTGCGTCAGCCGAAGGCAAATTTTACCTCTGGTAAAATTTGGGTTAATTCTTCACATATGTGGGTATAGCGGCAGTGCTTGATTTGTGGAGTGTATTTTTGCGCCATGTCTGCTGAAAAAATATTGGGTGAATGGAAAAAGGGCCGCTTCAAACCGATTTATTGGTTGGAAGGCGAAGAGCCTTATTTCATCGATATGTTGGTAGACTATGCCGAGCACCACATTCTTCCAGAAAGTGAAGCAGGCTTTAACCTCACTATTTTTTATGGTCGCGATGCAGATTGGGCTGCGGTGGTGAATGCTTGCAGAAGATATCCCATGTTTGCAGAAAGATCGGTGGTATTGCTGAAAGAAGCCCAGCACATGCGCGATATTGATAAGCTGGAGCCTTATATCGAGAATCCATTGAGTTCAACCGTCTTTGTGGTATCGTACAAAGAGAAAAAAGTAGATGCGCGTACCAAGTTTGCCAAGCTACTGAAGCAGAACGCGGAAGTATTCACCACAAAGAAGATTTACGATAATCAGTTGCCCGAATGGGCTTCCAATATGGTGCAACAGCATGGCTTAACCATCAGCCAGAAAGCACTGCAGTTATTGGTGGATCATATTGGCAATGATTTGAGTCGTATTCAGAATGAGGTTGAAAAACTGGCGGTGAATCTCGGTAGTAGAAAGAATATCACAGAAGACGATATTGAAACCTATATCGGCGTCAGCAAGGAATTCAATGTTTTTGAATTGCAGGATGCCATGGTGCGAAAAGATCTGGCTAAAGCCATTCGCATCATTCAATATTTTGAAGCCAATCCCAAAGCAGCACCGATACAAATGATGTTGCCCGCACTATATAATTTCTTCAGCAAGGTCTACATGATTTTTGGTGTGCAAGGCGATGAGAAAACCTTGGCTACTGCTATTGGTGTAAATCCTTATTTCATCAAAGACTATATCGCGGCAGCAAAGAATTATGCATATGAAGGTGTAGAGCGTATTCTACTCTTATTGCACGAATACAACCTGCGCAGCGTAGGTGTGAACAATGCCGGTGCAGAAGACAGCAGCCTGATGAAAGAAATGGTGGTGAAAATGATGCGTTAAGCAAGTAGGGCAATTGCCTGATCCCTGTCCGCTGCCAATTGTGCTTTCAATCCTTCCAGTCCGTTAAACTTTTGTTCTCCTCTCAGATACTGATGCACAGTAACGCGTAAGGTTTTGCCATAGATATCGCGA
>DALYHN010000088.1:0-8914 GCA_031970875.1 Chitinophagaceae bacterium | reverse complement strand
ATGCATCTATTGAAGAAGCGAAACAGGATGAATCTGACAGGTTACATTTCTATCAGCATGATATGCGCAGAACATTTCGGGTGCACTATTATGATTATGGTTTTAACTTCTTTACCAGCTTTGGCTATTTCAATACCCGAAGAGAGCATGATAATGCAATACGTACCATGGCGCAGAGCTTGAAGCGTTCAGGAACCCTGGTGATTGATTACCTAAACGTGCATTATGTGGAAGCTAAATTGGAGAAAGCAGCCATCTATACTGTTGATGATGTGCAATTCCAAATTACTCGCTGGCATGATGAAGCACATTTCTTTAAACAGATTCAGGTGTTGGATGCTGGCGCGCATGCACCAAGGCATTTGTATACCGAGCGCGTAGCAAAGTTTACTTTGGGCGATTTTACCGATATGCTCGCTTATCAAGGCTTACAAGTACAGGAAGTATTTGGCGATTATCAATTGGGTCAATATGATATCCATCATTCCCCAAGGATGATTCTTCTTGCGAAATACCGTTAAGGCTTTTTTATCTTAAGTAAACTATCCGTCAATGCTTGCTTTGGCATGGAAGGGGTAATTCTTGGATCGATTAGATGACCAATAGTTGGGATAGCGTGCTTATTGTTTTTATCCGGGCATATGACTGCCATTCCGTCTAGAGTGGATTGGTAAATATCAAAGCCGCTACCATTATTGCCTTTGTATACAAATGCTGGTTGTGGTTGATTGGTGACTGCGTTGGGTATATTGTTGTCAGGTGTTTGTCGATAAGCTTTCAATCTCAACTTGTTGCTCCCATGCTTATCTGTGTCCGCATTTTGTTTTTTAGGTTGCACAGACAAAACCTTTACTGAAGGAGGGTAGCTCAGTTGCGCACTTGCAAATGAGCTAATCAGGCTGAATAAGCAAATAAAACTGATACGCATACAACAGATTTCTCTACTAATTTATTCTTTTTGCCGAATGTGTTTCCTGTTTGTGCGGTGCCTTCTTTAATTTTAACAAATGCAGCCCCTGTTAAGTGCCATTAGTTTTTGGGATAAAATCTGGTTTAAGCTCAATGAGTGGGATACCTGGCTTTTTCTGCAGATCAATAATCATTGGACAAACGACTTGTTTGATAGTATTTTTCCATGGTGGCGCGAATCCGTAGCATGGGCGCCGCTGTATGTTTTTTTGATAGCATTGGTTTTTGTGAATTTCAAGAAACAGGCTTGGTATATCATCTTGTTTGTGTTGATCACTGTTACCTTAAGTGATCAGATCAGCAGTAACCTGCTCAAGAAATGGATTGAAAGACCAAGACCCTGTAATGATGCGGCCTTATTATCAGAAGTGCGCTTATTGCTGAATCATTGTTCTGGCGGCTATAGTTTTACTTCCTCTCATGCTACCAATCATTTTGCCATTAGTATGTTTCTCTTCATGACCATGCGCAGTTATTTTGGCAAATGGATATGGGCATTTTTCATCTGGTCGGCCTCTATTTGTTACGGGCAGGTCTATGTAGGCGTGCATTATCCGCTGGATGTTTTTTGTGGTGCTTTGCTGGGTCTGGGTATTGGTTGGCTTACCGGGACAGCGTTTTTGAAACAACAGGCATCTCTTGAACTGACCTAAATCCAATACAGTATGATCCCCCAAAGAGTCTTTTGGTTTATCATCGCCCTGTGTATCGGCACATACCTGCTGGGTGCTTTCTGCATTCCCTTGATGGATATTGATGCAGCGCAGTATGCATCCATCAGTCGGGAAATGCTGGAAAAGAATAGTTTTTTACAGGTATACGACCTCAATCAAGATTACCTGGATAAACCGCCGATGCTATTCTGGTTATCCGCCCTTAGTATGTCCGTCTTTGGTATTCATGATTGGGCGTATCGATTGCCTTCCATTCTTTTTGCTTTACTGGCGATTATCAGTACCTATCGGTTTGCTAGAATTTATTATCAAAAAGAAATTGCGCAGTTATCTGCCATGATACTGGCTGCATCACAGGCCATGTTTCTAATTACACACGACGTGCGTACGGATACCATGCTCATGGGATGGGTGATGTTGAGTGTGTGGCAATTGGCTGCGTGGTATCAAACCAATCGTTGGACACATTTTGTAATTGCTTTTACCTGTGTGGCTGGTGGTATGATGACCAAAGGTCCCATTGCATTAGTTGTGCCGGGCGTTTCATTTGCTATTCACTTTTTACTCCGTAGGTCTTGGAAACAATTCTTTCGTTGGGAATATATCGCTGCAGTGATTTGGATAGCCTTGTTGTTATTGCCCATGAGTATTGGTTTGTACCAACAATACGATCTGCATCCTGGCAAGATGATCAATGGTGTACCTATTCAATCAGGGTTACGCTTTTATTATTGGACACAAAGCTTTGGTAGATACACAGGTGAGAATGTATTCAATGAGATGAACCATTTCACCTTTTTGCTAGAAAACATGTTGTGGAGTTTTCTGCCATGGGTATTCCTATTCCTGATAGGTTTATTGAATCAAGTGATCGCATTAATCAGAAGTCGCTTTCAATTAACTGACAAAGAAGAATGGGTAAGTGCTGGTGGTTTTATGCTTACCTACATCATGCTGGCTCGTAGTCAGGCACAATTGCCGCACTATATCTTTGTGGTCTTTCCATTTGCAGCAATTATCACAGCAAGATTTGTATATCAACTATTCCATACTGCTGATTTTGCCAAATGGAGAAAGCCGCTACTGATATTTCACAGTTTCATCTTTGCGATCATTTGGTTGGCAACCATTGTCTTGATGTACTGGCCATTCCGTACTACAGTACCCATTTATGTGCCCATCCTCGCTGCATTATGTTTGCTGGGCTTCTTCGCCATTTTATCTGCCAAGAAACTATCGCTCCCTCATCTCTTAGAGATTAGCTTTTTTACGATTATAGGGGTGAATATCTTCTTGTCAACAGCTTTCTATCCCAACGTACTGCGTTATCAGATGGGCAACACTGCTGCAGAAAAATTGGCTGCAAAGCAAATCGATCCGAAAAAAGTTTATTTATACCATATCTATCCTGGCCATTCCTTTCATTTTTATGCCAAACATGTTTTTCCGCCACAGCATCAACCAGATTCTTTGGCGCAAGGCAGTTATTTATTAGCGCCTAAAGACAGTGCTGCTGCGCTAACAAGCAAACATCCATTTTTACAAGTGATAGATGAGGGGCCGCATTTTGGTGTCACCAAACTTTCCTTGCCTTTTTTGAATCCAGACTTACGTGCGCAGGAAGTGCCGGATTATGTGCTCTTACAGCGTAAATAAAGCACTTGTGGAACTTTCTTTAGTTTCGCGGCATGACTGAAGTCTTGATCATACTTGGATTGATTGTGTTGAACGGGCTTTTCTCCATGGCAGAAATTGCGTTGGTGTCGGCGAGAAAAGCTAGGTTAGAAGGGCAGGCTGCGAAGGGGGATTTGGCTGCAAAAAAGGCATTAGAGCTAGCCAATCATCCGGATACTTTCTTATCCAGCGTACAAATTGGTATCACCCTCGTAGGTATTTTAACGGGTATTTTTTCAGGTGAAAAATTTACTGGAGATATAGAGCTGTGGCTAGAAACCATTCCAACATTAGCTCCATATAAAGGTATTCTGGCTACTTCTATTGTAGTTGTGGCCATTACTTATTTCACATTGGTGCTTGGCGAGTTGTTGCCCAAGCGTATTGGACTAAGTAATCCTGAGACGATTGCGAAAAGAGTGGCCGGACCTATGCGTATCATCAGTCTGATCACTTTCCCATTTATCTGGTTATTAAGTAAATCTACCTGGGTATTGGTGAAACTGCTGGGTATCAAAAGCAACGAGAATCAGGTCACGGAAGAGGAGATCAAAGCCATTATCAGCGAGGGTACTGAGCAGGGAACCATTGAAGAAGCCGAGCAAGAAATTATTGAACGCGTATTTCATCTGGGCGATAGAACCATTACTTCATTAATGACTCACCGCAGTGATATTGAATGGGTGAGTCTTCAGCAGACCGTTGGTGAGATGAAAGCTGCGATGAGCGAAATGATTCACACCGTATATCCTGTTTGTGATGGCTCTATCGACAATATCAAAGGCGTTATTTCTGTAAAAGATATTCTGAAAGCCGATGAGCAGTTATTGGTGAAAGATATCATGAAGCCTGCTATGTATGTGCCGGAGAACAACTCCGCTTACGTAGTATTGGAGCGCTTTAAGCAAACCAAAATTCACCATTGCTTTATCGTGAATGAATATGGCAGCATTGAAGGAATGATTACGCTGAACGATATTCTGGAAGCTATCGTAGGTGATATTCCTCAGCAGGATGAAGTAAATTACGAAATCGTGCAGCGTGCAGATGGTAGTTATCTGGTAGATGCACAAATCAGCTTCTTTGATTTTCTAGCCTATTTCGATCATGAAGACTGGATGCCAGAAGGCGAACAGGAGTTTGATACACTTGCCGGCTTTGTGTTACATAAGCTAGAGAAAATTCCCGCTACAGGAGATTTGTTCAGCTGGCGTGGATACCAATTTGAAATTATTGATATGGACAATCACCGTATCGATAAGATTCTGGTGACTGTAGAGAAAGTGGCGGATTAAAAATCGAATCTTACAGAACTCTTAGGGTATTCCAGTTTATAGCTTTTTTCCTTGCCTTTATTTTTCACATGGAAAATATTGATTTGGTTTTTCTCATAATCGTACAATAGTTCACAGCGTATATCCAATGCGGTAAATCCGTTGAAATTTTCTACTTCCAAATAGCACCAAGTGCTTTCTTTGATTTGCTCAAACCCTAGTAGTTGCCATTTGATGGCTTTGCCATCAGCTGCAAATTGTATTTGCTTATTCAAGTAAGCAGCTAACAAAGCCTCGGTCGCTTTTTTATCAGCAGGGTGTAATAAGTCCACTTTGGTTTTACCATACTGCTGTAAGGTTTTTTCCAAATCATCAGTAAAAATGCGCACGCTAATTTCCAGGGTTTTGTCCTGCTGATTGTGGTTAATATCAATTACGCTCACGAAAAAGGGGTGAAGCAGGCCCAGCAGGGCAGTGAACAGCCATTGGTGTACTATATTTACCATTCAACCGGTTTTTTTGGACACGACAAATGTCCTGATTAATTTGACACCGACTGCATATGAGTGACTTCAGTATATATTTCGGTATCGGCTACGAACATATCGCCGATTTCAAAGAGTTCAAGGGCTTGGATCATATTTTATTTATCTTGGCATTGACACTTCGCTACCAATGGAGTGATTGGAAAAAACTACTCATTCTGGTTACAGCATTCACCATCGGACATTCGATTTCTCTGGCATTAACAGCACTTGATATCATCGATCCCCCTATGAACTGGGTGGAGTTTTTGATTCCTTTGACGATTGTGATTACCGCAGCGACGAATGTGGGGGTGAAGAAATTTAATTTCAAATCAAAATTCCCACTAATATATTTTCTCGCCATTTTCTTTGGGCTCATACACGGTATGGGCTTCGGTTATGGCTTGAAGAGCCTATTGGGTAAGGGTACAGAGCTATTCATGCCACTGTTAGCCTTTAATATTGGGCTGGAATTAGGACAATTGGTTGTAGTACTCGCAATACTATTGCTAACCTTTATATTTACAGGCCTTTTGAAAGTGAACAGAAGAGAATACCTCCTTTTTGCTTCTGCTATGGTATTCGCACTGGCACTGCAAATGAGCATCGAAAGAGCACCTTTTTTAAACCACTGATACAATGAGAAGAATTACTGTCCTATTCATGTTGTTCTGCTTCGCAGTAGCTGCGCAAGCACAGAATATCATGAATAACCCCACGTCTAATCACGGTAACAAATTTGAGCAGCTGGGAACAATCCTGCCTACGCCAAATGAGTACCGTACCGCGAGCGGCGCACCTGGCCCCAAGTATTGGCAGCAGCGTGCTGATTATGACATCAAATGTGAGTTAGATGAGAAAAACCTGAAGCTCACTGGTAGTGAAACCATCACTTATTACAACAACTCTCCAGATGTATTGACGTATCTCTGGTTACAGTTGGATGAGAATGAGCACAGCTCTGTAAACAATGCCAACTATCAGGATGGCTCTTCTCTGGGCCGCCAGGTTTCAGTAAGAACCCTGGAAGCGATGGAAGAAGCTAAGACAGATAATGGTTATGGCCATATCATCAGCAAGTTGACTGATGCATTGGGTAAGCCACTGAAGTACACCATCAACAAAACAATGATGCGTATTGATCTGCCTGCTCCATTGAAGCCAGGTCAGAAATTCGTGTTCAATGTTGACTGGAGCTATAAGATTTCTAACCGTATGGTGATGGGCGGTCGCGGTGGTTATGAGTATTTCCCTGAAGATGGTAACCACGTATTTACGATTGCACAATGGTATCCTCGTTTGTGCGTGTACAGCGATTTCCAAGGTTGGCAGAACCACCAGTTTACTGGTCGCGGTGAATTCGCCCTTACTTTCGGCAACTTCAAAGTGTCTATGACTGTACCTGCTGACCACGTAGTAGGTTCTACTGGTGAGTGTTTGAACTATGCACAAGTATTGAGCCCCGCTCAGCTGAAGCGTTGGACAGATGCACAAACAGCAAAAGAACCAGTTGAAGTAGCTAACCTGTCTGAAGCAGTTGCTGCTGAAAAGCAGAAGAGCACTGCTAAAAAGACTTGGGTATATAAAGCAGATAATGTGCGTGACTTTGCTTGGACTTCTTCACGCAAATTCGTTTGGGATGCAATGCCTGCTTATGTAGAAGGTAAGAAGATCATGTGTATGAGCTTCTATCCGAAGGAAGCCTACAACTTGTGGAAGCGTTATTCTACTAAAGCTGTTG
This sequence comes from Chitinophagaceae bacterium, assembly GCA_031970875.1. Classification (GTDB taxonomy): domain Bacteria; phylum Bacteroidota; class Bacteroidia; order Chitinophagales; family Chitinophagaceae; genus JAFLBI01. The sequence continues at coordinate 2,055 of DALYHN010000088.1, read as the reverse complement.
CGCACACCATCAAAGTATATTCTAAGTTCTCCATTCCATATCCTTACCCAACTGCACAGAGCGTTGAAGCAGCGAATGGTATGGAATATCCAATGATCTGTTTCAATAATGGTCGTTGCGAGAAAGATGGTAGCTATAGCGAAGCCACTAAGTATAGTATGCTGGGTGTCATCATTCACGAAGTGGGGCATAATTTCTTCCCAATGATCGTGAACAGTGATGAGCGTCAGTGGAGCTGGATGGATGAAGGTTTGAATACATTCGTACAGTATTTGGCTGAGGAACTGTGGGATAACAAATATCCTTCTCGTCGTGGGCCAGCTTGGGCTATTGCTGATTACATGAAGCTGCCTAAAGAGCAATTGGAACCGATCATGACCAATAGTGAGAACATCATCCAGTTTGGTCCTAACGCTTACTCTAAGCCCGCAACTGGTTTGAATATTCTGCGTGAAACCATCATGGGTCGTGAACTCTTTGATTTCTCTTTCCGTGAATATGCGCGTCGTTGGGCTTTCAAGCATCCAACACCTGCTGATTTGTTCCGTACAATGGAAGATGCTAGCGGTGAAGATTTGGACTGGTTCTGGAGAGGCTGGTTCTACAGCATCGAAGCTTGTGATATCGCGATTGATACAGTGAAATATGCCGTGTTTGATCCAAGCGCAGCTGCTGCAGCGCCTCAAGGCGGCTTTGGCGGTCAGCGTCCTGGCGGCGGCATGGTGAATCTGGCAAAACCAATGATGAACAGCTTTGAAGACATCTCTAAGATTCGTAACCGTCAGGATAAGAATATTCTTTTTGCAACAGATGTAGATACTACGCTTCGTGATTTCTACTGGCGTTATGCACGTAGCCTGGAGCCATATGATACTACCAAGTATCCCGCGCCAAGTTTTGCAATGACACCAGAAGCATTAACAGATGCTGAGAAAGCCAAGTGGTCAAATGCACATCTGTATGAAATCACTTTCACTAACAAAGGCGGTCTTGTAATGCCAGTGATTGTTGAGTTTGCCTACGAAGATGGTACTAAGGAAACTGAGCGTATTCCAGCGCAAATTTGGCGTAAGAATGAAAACAAATTCAGCAAAGTGTTCATGACCAAGAAAAAGGCTGTAAGCATCAAATTGGATCCAATGCGTGAAACTGCAGATATTGATGAGACAAACAACAGCTGGCCTAAAGTAAGCGAGCCTAGTAAGTTCTCCATCTTTAAAGCGGCTGCACGTTCACGTGGTGCTGCCGGCGGTATCAACCCTATGCAGAAAGCAATGGAGAAAAAGACCAATTAATCGTTGATAAATTCACCTCATCCCTCTGCAGCAATGCAGGGGGATTTTTTATTTTAGACACATGAAAAAGCTGATACTCCCCATCTTGCTGGTGTTTGTATCCATTTGTGTGCAAGCGGCTGAAGTAGATACCATTCAGGTGTTTAGTAAATCCATGCAAAAGGAGATCAAAGTAGTGGTGGTAAAGCCAGCACAGTACAAGAAAAAGAAACTGCGTTTTCCTGTTGTGTACTTACTGCATGGTTATAGTGGCAGTTATGCGCAATGGGTAAAAGATGCACCACTCCTGATGCAACATGCAGATCAGTTCAATCAATTATTGGTTTGTCCTGATGGCGGCTATAATAGCTGGTATTTTGATAGTCCTGTTGAACCCAGTGTGCGCTATGAAACTTTTTGTAGCAGCGAATTAATTAATGCCATTGATGCGCAATACAGAACCATTGCAGATAAGTCAGCTCGTGCTATTACTGGTTTGAGTATGGGCGGACATGGTGCGATGTATCTCGCAATCAGGCATACAGATGTGTTTGGTGCTGCTGGTAGTATTTGTGGTGGTGTAGATATTCGCCCATTTCCTAAAAGCTGGGATATGACGCGTGTGTTGGGTAACCCCGCAACCAATCAAGAGAATTGGGAAAAGAATACAGTAATCAATGTAGTAGATCAACTGCAGAATGGAAGCGTAAAGCTGATTATTGATTGTGGCTTGGGCGATTTCTTTTTACAAGTAAATAGAGCATTTCATCAAAAGCTTGTC
>DALYHN010000087.1:0-8920 GCA_031970875.1 Chitinophagaceae bacterium | reverse complement strand
AATGCTGGAATGGGAGAATGCAGGCAAGTTGAAACTCTTAAGTGTAGGCTATAGCCTACGTGCACCTGAATTATTGTTCAGAAAAATTGAAGACGCAGAGATTGCTGTACAAATTGAGAAACTGAAAAACAAGAGCACACAAAAAATGGATACGAATACACCTGCTCCAGCCCCTGCAACACCTGCAGTAAAACCTGAGATCGTGTTTGATGATTTTGCGAAGATTGATTTGAAAGTAGGCACGATTGTATCAGCAGAAAAAGTAGAGAAAGCAGACAAGCTGCTGAAGCTTCAAGTGGATCTGGGTTTTGAAACACGCACCATTGTTTCTGGTATTGCTTTGCATTTCAAACCGGAAGATATTGTTGGTAAGCAAGTAACGGTTGTGGTAAACCTAGCACCCAGAAAAATGCGCGGCATTGAAAGCCAGGGCATGATTCTGATGGCAGAAGATGCCAATGGCAAACTGCATTTCGTGAATCCGGAAGACAAGATCAATCCGGGCGCCGGCGTAAGCTAAAAAGAGAGGGGAAGTTCCACCTTCCCCTTTTTGATCAACTACAGTCTTGAAAAAAATAATTTTATTTCACTCTCTGCAAGTGCTCTATTATAAATCATAAACTCATCAATTAACCCTTTAAATCTTCTTACCCCATTAGTGTTTGTTCCATTCGAATTACCTAAACCAATTCCAGAATTTGAGTGATCAAACGTGTTATCTCTTCCACATGAAGGCCAAAGGGTACGAGAAGGCGAAATTCCACTTTTAATCAATGAACCATTAATATAAAGTTTAGGCACTTTATTATCAATTACGACAACTATATAATTCCACCCCTCTATTTTCCCTCTATAACTTAATAATACAGATCTATACAAATGCGAATGGTCTTCCACAACTAAACCATTTTGTCCTAAGGAAACACCAACTCCTGCATTTTCTGAGGGGTTGCCAAAGTTTTCACCATGAACAGGCGCTAACAGTTGCAATTGCCTAAATGCGTCATTCCATAATCCTTCAAATGGGATAATGTTTAAAGTGTCAGTAGCATTTACTTTGAAAACATATGTAAACGTATTTGAAACGTCCCGAATTACTCTTCCTGTCTTTATAACTGCATCTGACATACCTGAAAACCTATAGGATTCATTCTGCTTCCCCGAAAATCCTGTATCTAAACTCGCAAAACTAACAACGCCATTCCCAACCCCTCCACGTATTACTTCGTTGGCGTTGCCTGAAAAAGGATAATATGCAATAAGTCCATTATAAAAATTTGCTGATTGCCTAATAAGATCATTTAAAAGACTGATAATCAATGAATGTTCAGCTTTTAGCTTATTTAACTCCTCTAAAATTTGCGTAGTATTTGCGTTGACTCCAGCTAATTGTGCAGACAATTCAGTGACTCTATTTGAAACTTGCATTAATCGATTATTTATAGAATCGATTTTACCCATCATAAGCGTTAACGCCTGATTACTTGAAGTAACTCTAGAGTTAAGTGAATCAACCCGTCTTTGTAAACTTCTAACTTCATTATAAAGTGAATCATTCTGAGCTCTAATTCTATCGAGCTGATTCACAATTTGACTCAGTGTAAAAGTGTCTTTTTGGCAACTAAAAATTAGTAAGAATAATAGAGGTAATAGGAAGAGTTTTTTTGACATATATTTTTTATTTCAAAATTGTCATTGCATCATGACTTTATAGCCTGTATTAAATATTTTTAGGTAATTAAAAAGGACACTCACCTATTTGTGATATCAAATTGACTACCAATTATTTAAAAATGGTGAATTACCAACTATTTAAGCCTCAAACCAAACTGGAATTGATAATACTCTTTATTCCTATTTTACTTGTTCAGAAATTACAATGTGATGCACAAGTCAAAAAAACTCCACTGCTTGAGAAAATCATAAGGAGTGACCATAAATCAACACTAAATCCCTCCATTGAGCGTGGCAAAGTAATTGACTTTAAAACTGATAGCCCTTTTAATGGTAACGGTCACCTAATTCTAAAAACAAAAAAAAATACATATATCCAGATAAATGGAACTGGTCGTGTTTACAAACTCAACATTTCTCAAGATAGCATCTACCTAGATCGGGAAGATAAAACAACTCATTTTGGGTATAACATCGCTTCTTACCCCTTTACTTACAGGGACACTCTATACAACTTAGGAGGTTATGGTATTTGGAGAATAAATGGACAATTAAGAAAGTACAATCCTAAAGATCGCGAATGGGATATTGTCCACCTCAATAAAGAAATTGGTCTGATGTATGGTAAACGGGAGGGATTGATATTTTTTAATAAGGAATCAGGAAAGCTTTATGCCTGCTATTATGATAAGAAAAATGAAGCTGTAGGAGATCATCATGAGTTTATTCAGGAAGTTTGGTACTTATCTGTTTCAGAGAAAAAATGGCATAAGCTAGGAGAACTATCAGACTTTTTAAAAAGTAATTTCCTTAATACTTTCTCACTTTGTGAAAGCCCATGGGGCTTATTAATCTCCTCCAGTGAAAAGATACTTTTACTTGACTTTAATAACAACAACATTTTAAAATTATCTGAGAATACCATCTACTATCAAAGTATTTTAAGAAACTCCTATAATACTTTATTTTTTGTTGATAGTACATTATACTTTGGCCAATTAAATAATGAGAGTATTGATTCAGTTGTTATTTCGAAAAATGATTTTATAAAAACAGAAAATCGTATTTACTCAAATTGGGAATACAAATTACGTGATCATTTTTTTGCTTTAATTTTTATTCTTCTTATTGCTATTTGTATTGGGTTGTACCTTAGCTTTTATTGGAAAAAGATAAGGCAATTAAAAATATCAGAAACAGAAGGAGCTAACATAAATGAGAAAACAGTATTCACAGAAAATGAAATATCGCTACTTAAAATCCTTCTTCATAATAGTCTAGAAAAAGTAGAAACTTCTATTTACGATGTTGATAGTGTATTAGGACTACAGAAAAAGCCTATAAATCTTCAAAAGAAACATCGCTCTGATGTTTTAAGATCCCTAAACCTTAAACTCGCACTAACACTTCGATCTTCTAAAGAAGTGATCATTAGGATTCGAAATAAAGAGGATAAGAGAAGTTTTAACTATAAAATAGACGAAACTTTTACAACTCAAGTTTTAGATTTATTAGAAAGAAATGATTCTAATTAAAATAGATAAAAGAAAAGGCGATGGAATCCATCGCCTTTATTATTGTGAGCCTGTTTGCTTTTACTTTTTGCTTCTCACTTTTCACTTACTACTTACTTAACTGCATCCCATGCTGTTACCGCAGTTCAGACACTTGTAGCAAGTACCGCTACGGATAGTGATGTGACCGCAGGTGTTACAAGCTGGTGCATCACTCTGCATATTCTTAGCAGCAGCATTTACCATATCGAGTGAGTTCTCTGCATTTACCGCTGCACGCTGTGCTTTGGCTGCAGGAGCAGGTGTAGTGCTTGCAGCAACAGGTGCTGTTACACGAACACTGCTGAGCTCAGGCTTTCCCAGCAAAGTGATGTCTCCATCATCATCGCCAGTGTTGCCAATCTCAGGCTTGTCTAACACATGTACTAAATCAGTTCTGCCGAGGTATTCGTAAGCCAATGCACGGAATACAAAGTCAACCAGTGAAGTAGTTGTCTTGATATTCGGATGGTCTACCATACCTGCAGGTTCAAAGCGGGTGAAGACAAACTTCTCTACAAACTCTTCCAATGGCACACCATACTGGAGACCAACAGAGATGGCGATAGCGAAGCAGTTCATCAAGCTGCGAACAGTAGAACCTTCTTTGGCCAGATCGATGAAGATTTCACCGAGTGTACCATCACCATATTCACCTGTGCGGAGGAAGATTACTTGGCCATTGATCTTGGCTTTCTGTGTAAAGCCGCGACGCTTAGCAGGCATTGACTTGCGCTCAACGATCTTAGACAGCTGACGCTTCAATGTGGTATCAGCAGAAGCCTGCATACGGCGTGTTACTTCATCCAGCAACTCTTCTACAGTTAACTTAGTTAAGTCAACAATATTGCTTTCTGCAGATGGTGCTTCAGCTACTGTTGCTTGGGCAGCAGTTTCTTCTGCATCTTCTTTTTTCTTCTTCTTGTCTGACTTATTGCTCAGTGGCTGGCTCAGCTTAGAACCATCACGATACAGGGCACAAGCTTTCAGACCCAATTGCCAGCTCAGCATGTAAGAATCAGCAATCTCATCAATAGATGCTTCATGAGGGAGGTTGATGGTCTTAGAAATCGCACCGCTCAAGAAAGGCTGACAAGCAGCCATCATGCGGATGTGGCCATGCGCATGGATATAACGCTCACCTTTCTTACCACACTTGTTCGCGCAATCAAATACAGAGAGGTGTTCTTCTTTCAGGAATGGTGCACCTTCTACAGTCATGGTACCACATACGTAGTCGTTAGCGGCATCAATCTCTTCATCGCTGAAGCCTAAAGCTTCCAGCAGGTTGAAGCTCCAATCATTGTATTGATCAGGTGTAAAGCCTAGTCTCTCCAGACAAGCTTCACCCAATGTGAATCTGTTGAAAGCAAAACCAATTTCAAATGCACTCTTTACAGCACCGTTCAGTTTGCTGATTTCTTCTGCAGTAAATCCTTTCGCAGCCAGTGTTTCAGGATTCACGAATGGTGCACCTTCCAATGTAGCAGCACCTACTGCATATTTTTCAATCGCATTGATTTGGTCTTGTGTATAACCCAATGTCTTCAGCGCATTAGGTACAGCACCGTTGATGATTTTGAAATAACCACCACCAGACAGTTTCTTAAACTTCACCAGTGCGAAATCCGGTTCAACACCTGTTGTATCGCAATCCATTACCAGACCAATCGTACCAGTTGGTGCAATTACAGTTGTTTGTGCGTTGCGGTAACCATATTTCTCACCCAGCTTCACTGCATCATCCCATGCTTTGGTAGCACTCTTCAGCAGATAATCAGGGCAATATTTTGCTTTGATACCTTGTGGCTTAATGCTCAAACCTACATAAGCATCTTCTGCATCGTATGCAGCTGCTCTGTGGTTACGCATTACGCGCAGCATATCTTCTTTATTCTCTTTGTAACGTGGGAATGGACCATGCAGGGCAGCCATCTCAGCAGATGTCTTATAAGCAATACCGGTCATGATTGCAGAGATAGAACCCGCAATACCGCGTGCTTCTTCGCTATCGTAAGCAATACCACTGATCATCAATACAGTACCTAAGTTGGCAAAGCCAAGACCCAGAGTTCTGTAATCATAAGACAGTTGTGCTACTTCTTTAGATGGGAACTGCGCCATCAATACAGAGATTTCCAATACCACCGTCCACAAACGGCTGATGTATTCCAGACCTTCTACATCCATCAAGTTGGTTTGCTCATCGAAGAACTTACGCAGGTTGATAGAAGCTAGGTTACAAGCAGTGTTATCTAAGAACATGTACTCAGAGCAAGGGTTAGACGCATTGATGCGGCCACCTTGAGGACATGTATGCCATTCGTTGATAGTAGTATCATACTGTGTACCAGGGTCAGCACAACGCCATGCAGCATAAGAGATTTTCTCCCACACTTTGCTGGCAGGTACTTTCTTCATGGTACGGCCATCAGTACGTGCTTTCAGTTCCCAATCTTCGCCCTTCTCCAGTTTTTCGAAGAATTCGTTAGGGATACGTACAGAGTTATTTGAGTTCTGACCAGAAACCGTTAAATAGGCTTCACCTTCATAATCGCTTGGATAACCGGCAGCGATCAATGCACCTACTTTTTTCTCTTCTTCCACTTTCCAGTCGATGAATTCCATGATCTCTGGGTGATCCAGATCCAGACACACCATCTTGGCAGCGCGACGAGTTGTACCACCGCTCTTTATAGCGCCTGCAGCACGGTCGCCGATTTTCAGGAAGCTCATTAAACCACTAGAAGTACCACCACCGCTCAGTTTCTCCCCACCACCACGGATACGGCTGAAGTTTGTACCTACACCAGAACCATATTTGAAGATGCGTGCTTCACGAACCCACAGATCCATGATACCACCATCATTCACCAAATCATCATCTACAGAGAGAATGAAACAAGCATGAGGCTGAGGACGCTCGTAAGCATTCTTAGACTTTTTCAATTCACCATCCACTGGATCTACATAGTAGTGACCCTGAGGCTTACCCGCAATACCGTAGCTTTCATACAAGCCGGTATTGAACCACTGCGGACTGTTGGGCACGCAGCTCTGATTCAGAATGCTGTAGGCTAATTCATCATAGAATATTTGCGCATCTTTCTCAGAAGCGAAATATCCATAACGCTCACCCCATACGCGCCAGCAATGTGCCATACGATGTGCAACCTGCTTTACACTAGTCTCACGACCCAGTGAACCATCCGCTTGCGGAACACCTGCTTTGCGGAAATATTTTTGTGCAAGGATATCTGTTGCAATCTGGCTCCACTGCTTAGGTACTTCTACATTGTTCATTTCGAATACCACTTCACCGCTCGGGTTGCGGATGATGCTGGTACGATAGTCATATTCGAACAAGTCAAAAACGTTTACATCGTCTTTGGTAAAGCGGCGAGAAAATTGCAAGCCTTTGTTAGAGCGAGGGTTAGCCATAAAGCAGTCCTGGTTTTGGGTATGGTAAGTAAATGAGGTTAACAATCAGCCCCAGCCATTTTTTGGATGAGTGGTTGACGAAAATATCTGTAGCAGGGGGAAATACAAGGGGTATTCAATCCACAGTTTGTGGAAAACAGATGTGGATTTTTTGGCAGTGCCGAACAGGGCTGCATTTGCTCGAATGTTCACACCTGTTCATAAGAAATTTTGAAAATTTGCTACTATTTCTGAGTGGAAATCCTTAATATTTTCTGTTGAACAAGCTAAGGATGAAAGGTTTACAGGAGTTTTTTACCGAAACGCTTTGTGGGCATGGTTTTGAACCCTATTTTGTGTGCGGATTTGATTAAACAAAAACCATTCGGCCTTTTTTCTGCATTTTTGCAAGGGCTCAAACGCATTCATGAATCAGGCACTGTACAACAAGATCAACGATAGAAAGCAGCGCGGACAAAAATCCTTTGCCGTACTGATCGATCCCGATAAGGTGAACGCTACCAGTATTGAACAACTGGTGAGTTTAGCCACCGAAGCCCGTGTGGATTATTTCTTTGTCGGCGGTAGCTTGGTGATCTCCAGCCATCTGGATGAATGCATTCAGCAAATCAAAGCACTCTGCGATATTCCGGTGATTCTTTTTCCCGGTTCTCCATCACAAGTAAGTAGATATGCAGATGCATTGTTATACCTCTCCTTGATTTCTGGTCGTAACCCAGAATTACTCATTGGTCAGCATGTGATTAGCGCACCATTCGTGAAAAAGAGTGGACTAGAAATTATGCCCACCGGTTATATGGTGATTGATGGTGGCGCACCTACTACTGTTTCATACATCTCCAACGCAACACCCATTCCTGCAGATAAAAATGAGATTGCGATGTGCACCGCTATGGCCGGTGAAATGCTGGGCATGAAGCTCATCTACATGGATGCTGGCAGCGGCGCCAAGCGTGCGATTACTGAAAGCATGATTGAAAAAGTAGCTGCAAGTATTGATGTACCACTGATCGTTGGTGGCGGCATCACCGATCCTGAAAAAGCTTATCGCAATTGTAAAGCAGGAGCCGACATCATCGTCGTTGGCAATGCCATCGAAAAAGATGCCGGCTTAATTAAAGAAATGGCCGCAGCCATTCACAGTATTCCCGTTAATGCTTAACGCAGGTTTTTTGTATTCACACGTGTAGGTGTTTCCTTACCTGCAACAATCCCTCTTGCACTTAATGCAATAGAACGAATGATCTGTGTCATGTTCTCCATATCCAATGTGCTCACTTCATCACTCTGCTTGTGGTAATTGGGTTCACTATCCATTTTAGAAGTAGAGATGGTATGTGCAGGCACACCCAGTCTTGCTAATGTAGCATTATCAGAACGATAGAATAATTGCTGATCAGGGTAAGGATCAGGATAAAAATTGAAACCAGTACCTTCTAGATTCTTCTGCAGAATCGCGCCCATATTCGTTTGCTCAAAACCAGTGATATAGGCTGAGTTCTTTCCCCACTTACTATCGGTACCAATCATCTCAATATTGAACATGGCCATCACTTGGTTAGGATCCATTTGCTTGGAAAAATACTGAGAACCGAAACCGCCTACTTCCTCCGCTGTAAATGCAGCAAAGACCAGTGTACGCTCATTGTTTTTTGCTTTCTTGTAATACTTGGCCAGCATAATCATGGCTGTTGTACCTGCTGCATCATCATTCGCACCATTGAAGACGGAGTCCATTTTCGCATCAGGTTTGCCAATACCCAAATGATCATAATGACCAGAGAATACCACATATTCATTGGCCTTGCTTTTGCCGGGTAATACACCTACTACATTGGCCATTTTCTGTTCAGTTACTTCTTGCTTGTATTGAATTGCATAACTATTTGCAGCCTCATTGCTCAACACAAACACCAAATTAGACTGGTCCTTCGTTAAGCTTCTGCGCAGAAAAGATAAGCGGGGAAAATTTTTCTCATGTGCTTTGTCAACCAGCACCAGTACTGCTTTTCCGCTTACAGCAATCTCTTGTGCCTTTTCAAACAAATTATCACCTGCAGCAATTTTAATGGTGTTATAACCGGAAGCATTGTTCACGGTTAATTCCGCCTGCGGCGTGATCACCATTACTGCATTAGCAGCAAGCGATTGATCGTTCCAGCTTGCAGTAGTAGACAAAGCACGTGCACGCAGAATCGAAAACTCCTGACGATAGCCGGTTAAACCAGGCCAGGTTTTCAAGCCGATTTTTT
>DALYHN010000086.1:0-8972 GCA_031970875.1 Chitinophagaceae bacterium | reverse complement strand
CCGGTCTTTTTTCGTGTGGTTGCACATTATCCGCTATCGCGATGATGCGGGTATGCTTGTTCAAACGAACTAAACGCAAAATCGTACCCAAGCAGGGACCCATAAAAGGGAGCCAGTAACGAATAACGATGATGGCTGGTTTGAGTTGACGCAATTCATTTCCTACGCTGATCCAATTCAAAGGATTGATGGAATTGATGCGCACCTTAATCTTGATATCCGTTGGTGCAGGCTCAGATGAATACTGAGTTGTGCCTGGGAATAAGAAATTCGGATACTGTAAAGAGAAGGTGTAGATGGTTGTATTAAAACCTTCTGCGGTAAACTGTCGGGCTAAACGTTCATCAAAAGAAGCTAGTCCGCCTCTAAGTGGGTGTGCAGGACCAATGATGATGGCTTTGGGTGAAGACATGGTGCAAATATCTGCACTAATCCCATCCAATGTTGGATTCGATTAGGTAGTGATTCCTTTCCGGTGCATTTCTGGTGAGTAGTTCTGCGATAAAACCTGCCAAAAAGAGTTGCATACCAAGTATCATCGACACCAATGCCAGATAGAATGCCGGGCGGTTGGTAAGAGAGAAATCAGTAGCAGTGAATTTGGCTACGATCAGATAAATACTCATCAGTAAACCTACGCCGAACGCAAGTGTGCCATACAATCCAAAGAAGTGCATGGGGCGTTTGCCGAATTTGCTGATGAAAGTGATGGTGAGCAAATCCAAAAACCCATTGATGAATCTTTCCCAACCAAATTTAGTAGTGCCGTATTTGCGGGCACGGTGTTCTACCACTTTCTCACCAATCTTGCGGAAGCCTGCCCATTTAGCGAGGACGGGAATATAACGGTGCATTTCACCAAAGACTTCAATGCTTTTCACGACTTTCTTTTTATAAGCTTTGAGGCCGCAATTGAAATCGTGCAAATAGATGCCACTGACCTTGCGGGCAGTGGCATTGAATATCTTCGATGGGATGTTTTTGGTGAGGGTATTGTCGTACCGCTTTTTCTTCCAGCCGCTGACTAGATCATAACCATCATTGATGATCATGTTTCGCAGTGCGGGAATTTCATCTGGTGAGTCTTGCATATCTGCATCCATGGTGATGATCACATTGCCCTTGGCTGCTTTGAAACCTTCGTTCAGTGCAGCAGACTTACCATAGTTGCGCTGAAAGCGGATACCATGTACACCTGGCTGTGTTTTGGATAAGTGCACAACGTTGTCCCAGGTATCATCCGTACTACCATCATCGATGATAATGATTTCAGTACTTAAAGCATGCTCTTTTACAACACGGTCGATCCATGCACAGAGTTCGGGTAATGACTCAGCTTCGTTGAATGCGGGTATGACAATCGAAAGATCCATTCCAATTATTGTTGTTCAAAAGGAGTAGGGGCTGGGTTTTTCTTGGCTGCACCTGCGCCAATCAGAGAACCAACAGTACCAATAATCAGTGTACCTACCAATGAGCCTGCCAACACTGTTACAGTCATGATCTTGCGACCAATAGCAGCACCTTGTTCCATTTGTTCTGCAGTTACTTTGCCACCTTTTAAAGCTTCTTCTACGCCTTTCTCCCACATTTTATCCAGTTGATCAGGGAAGATTACGTACACAGATAACACAGTGTAAATGAATACAACAACTGCTGTTACTGCAGTGGTTTTAAAGCCATGCGTAAAAAGTTCGCCGAAAGTAACATCGTTATTTTTCTGCTTACCATAATAAATTACCGAACCGATAAATGCACCTACCATGATGGCCCAGTTAATGTAGCCCCACCATTTTTCAAATTGCAGGTTGGCAAACTGACCGATTAAACTTAAAACGATTAAAACCAATGCAATCAATAATCCTTTGAATGCGTGTGTAGTTACTTGATTTTCCATAATACCTTAGGGGTTGAAGTGATGAAATGTATTTCTGATGGTGCCAATCACTTTTCCTTTCAATGTTCTATTGAGTACAGCACTATTGGCCGATCTGCTTAGGTTATTGGCAGTGGTTAGGGTAGTGTTGCTGTTCAGAGAGAATATCGTCAGGTTGGCTTTTGCACCAACGGCAATATTGGTTGCAGGCAAACGGAAAATATTACGCGCATTACCAGAAAAGATGCGACTGATTTGTGCGGCGGTCAAATCTGGAATGGCTTCCATAACCATGGAAAAGGCTGTTTGCAAAGTGATCATGCCGTTTTTGGCGTATTCAAACTCACATACTTTGTGATCCCAATCCTGGGGCAAATGATGTGATGCAATGGTATCAATATGTCCGGCTTTCAATGCCTCTCTTAGATAGATCATATCGTCCTTGGTGCGCAGAGGCGGATTCACTTTCAGACTGGTATTATAGCCTTGTACATCTTCATCGCAGAAAAGCAAATGATAAGGTGTAACCGAACAGGTGATTTGCAAACCTTCGGATTTAGCTGCTTTCACCAACTCAACAGCGGCTGGAGAACTGATGCCAGTGATGTGTAAACGTGATTGCGTATATCGTAATAAAGCAATATCTCTGGCTACAATGATTTCTTCTGCTAGCATGGGTTTACCCGGAAGACCAAGCTGCGTAGACACAACACCTTCGTGCATCAGTCCGTGCGTGCCAACACTGGTATCATCCGGCACTTGTAAGACTACGCCATCAAAAGCTTTTACATATTGCATGGCTTTGAGTAAGAGGCCGGCGGTTTGTACGGGTTTGTGTCCGTCTGTAAATGCAGCAGCGCCACTCATGCGCATATCGTACATTTCTGCGAGTTCTTTGCCTTCAATGTTTTTGGTAATAGCACCCATGGGCAAAACTTCGCAGGGTAGGTGTTTGGATTGATTGATGATGTATTCAACCTGTGTTTTGTTTTGTACAGCAGGTTGTGTATTGGGAACAGCTAATACTGTAGTATAACCGCCAGCAGCAGCTGCAGATGTTCCTGATGCAATGGTTTCACGAAACTCCTGGCCGGGATCTGCGAAATCAGCAAATGTGTCGATCCAACCTGGAGAAACACAAAGGGAAACATGCTCGATTAGTTGTGCATCGGTATCGGGCAATGACTGGCCGATTTGTGTGATGATGCCGTTTTCAATGAGTATATCCTGTGCTTGTTGTTGGAAGGGAGAATCAGGATCAGCGATGAGCGCCTGTCTGATAAGGATTTTCATGAATGGGGCAGTAATTTTCGTGCAATATAGCCTTAAAATTTCTTATGAACCCTATATTTGCAGCCCCAAAGCGAAGACATCATTGATGTATTCGGGTTTCGGGTGGTGGCGCAGCCCGGTAGCGCACTTGTATGGGGTGCAAGGGGTCGCTGGTTCGAATCCAGTCCACCCGACACAACAAAAGCCTCGGCTAAACCGCCGAGGCTTTTGTATTAGAAACTGCCAATCTAAACTTAGTTTAGACCTTTATATACTTTTTTTGAAGGTGATAAGATGAGTTATGCTATAGGGTATGTAATCTTGAGAAAAATCCCACGCAAGGGTGGGATTTTTGTGCTTGAAAGTTTAAAAATCAATTTGTACACGTAAAAATAGATACCGACCATTCATGCCAATTTGCGTTACTCGCCTTGAGTAGTTGAACTGGTTATTAGAAGTTACTGCATTGTTTGTAACTACATTTCTTTCAGCAGCTGTTCTAGTCTCAACAAATTGATCATAAGTTGGACTGCCAACTGTTACATCTAAACGTTTGTAACTACCTTTTGAAGCAATTAGTTTGTCGGCATAAATATCAAATAAATTATTTGCTCCTGCAGACACACGTAAGGTGTTATTTATTTTATAGCCTACAGTCAAATCTGTTACAACTTTTCCTTCCAACTCCTGAATGAAGAACCAGTTAGTAGCACCGCCACCTTCCACATGAGTAACTTTTCCGAAATAGGTATTCCGTAAGCTCATATTGAATTTTCCAGAACGATAACTAGCCAAAAAAGAACTTTTTATTTTTGGATTGCCATCAACAAGTGTGGCTTTGTTGATCGGGCTCATATAAGTAGATTCTCTACCTGCCAGCTTAGCAGAAACCTTTGTTTTTCCAAGAATTTCCCTTTCTGTAAATGTGCTGGCAGATTCAAGCTTTAATGAACGCTTGTTGGAGAATCTGAAGTTATAAGACAAAATCAAATCGACGCCAGAAGTGCGCAAGTCTGTTGCGTTAGCCATGAAGACACCTCTAGACGCATTATTAAGTAATAAGATATTATAGATTTCTTGCTCTTGAGCGTTGCCCCCATTTCTACCCTGAAAAGCATCTGTCAAAATGATTCTATCTGTGACTTTCGTTGTAAATCCATCTACGGTCATGCTAAAATTTCTGGACTTAAACGTAGCACCCAAACTAAAACTCTGCGAAATTTCCGGACGTAGACTGGGAATGCCTAATAATTCAGCTGCTTTGCTGTTATTTGGTAAGGTAGCATCATCAAATGCAATACCGCCCTGAAAAACTGTAGACGTTTTGGTTAAGAAACGTTGTTGTAAAGCTGGAGCACGAAATCCTGTACTGGAAGAACCTCGAATAGAAAATGCGTTACTAACTTTATAACGTCCTGATAATTTCCAGCTAAGGTTGCTACCAAAATCGCTATAGTTTTCAAAACGCAAAGCACCATCAAGCAAAAAATTAGTTGCCGGTTCTATTTCAATATCGGAATAAAGAGCAACAGATGTGCGATGTTCATTTAATGAGTTATCGGGTCTAAAACCTGGGAATACCTGAGAACCACCTGCGGGAATGCCTGTAGAATTATCTGCTAGTCTTACAGTTGTTGGCGTACCATTAATCAGATCTACTTGTCCATTTGTTCTACGCATATAATTACCCCATGAAGCTTCTTCACCTTGTTCCTGTCTGTAATTTTCATACCTAAATTCTGCACCAAATGCCAAATTGGTTTTCCATTTGTCTTTGAGGTTTTTTGTTAAGTCAAAGTTTGTTGTATTCTGTCTGAAACTTAGTTTACCTGCATTGAATTCAGTTTGTGTAGATCCGTTATTGTACCAAGCGGATACATTCAATGTATTTTCAATAAAAAAGGAAAATTCATTCTGTCCGTAAACATTACTTAAGTCGTAGTTCCATGTACCTAGCTTACCTTTTAGCCCTGTACCGAATGAGATATCATTAATAGTTGAGCTGATCTCAGGTAAGAACCCGCGAGGATAGATTGCAGGTATATTGGTAGACTGATATGGCATTCTGTAAAAGCCAGTAGAATTTCCTTTTCGATTACCAAGGATACTGAAAAAATAAAATTCACTGCTTCCTTTTGTTTTTACAGCACCATTAATGATTCCTTGAATATTCTTGGTTCTAGATTGTCCAACGCGCATTTGAAAAAAATTCCTGGTTACACCAAATTGGGTGAGGAGAGCATTACTTGCACCATCGCCAGAAGCGCGGTTGTCCAAATCTCCTGTACGTTCACCAGATCGAACAGTTGGCTCTCTTTGATCATAGTTGACAGTTAGATTGATAAAGCTTTCTTTTGTCTTACCAATTTGAAAACCATAGTTCACGGATGCGGCTAATTTGTGGCCATCTGTGGCCCAGTTTTTTATATAATTTGGATTAACACCTTGAGGAAAATTACCGGAATTAGCATGTGTAAAAGATTCATAAGCAGTTGAGTTTGCTCCGTAACTAACAATGGCTCTTCCCTTATTAATATCCCTATTTAGCTGAACGTTAATCACACCTGCTATTGCATCTGAACCATACTGTGCAGCAGCACCGTCACGAAGCAATTCAATACGATCAATTCCGGCAGCAGCAATGGCATTTAAATCAGTGCCTACAGATCCTCTTCCCATTGTACCGTTTACATTGACTAACGCTGACGTATACCTCCGTTTTCCGTTTACTAAAACAAGTGTTTGGTCTGGACCTAAACCACGTACCGTAGCAGGATCAACATGATCAGTGCCATCTGCAACTGTTTGTGTTGTTGAGTTAAATGAAGGGGCAATATTGTTTAAGATGTCTGTAATGTTGGTCTGTGGTAATTCGGTAACTAAAGTTTTTACATCATGAACATCTACAGGTACAGTGGATTCAATTTTTGATCTTGGTAAGCCACGTGTTCCAGTTACAACCACTTCCTCAATTGCTGAAACTGTATATACTAATTTGATGGACAGAGTTGTCTCATTACCCAGCTTTATAGAGGCTTTATCAAATCCCGTGAAACTCACTTCCAGTATTGCACCTTTTTCAGCAGTAACAGAAAATTCACCGGATGTTGAAGTAAGTACTTTTGTTTTGCTGTTTTTGATGATGATTACAGCTGATCCAAGCGGGTTTCCTTTTTCATCTGAAACAATGCCATTGTAATTGGTAGATTGTGCATAAGCAGCACCAGCTGAAAGCAGTAAGAAAAGAATAAACAGGCTCTTTTTCATGTATAAAATTTGTAGTGATTCCTGAAAATAATGTAATCTCTTTGAATTGTTAATTTTTTTAACAAACAGGTGTGGATTTGTACATTCAAAAGGTTGTTTAGGATTACATATATTACATATTTATCTATAGCGTTTAGGCTGCAATCCTCTAACTTTTTAGATCCTATTGATGATTATTTCTAACACACAGCGCTTTGAAAATGTGAATAGTAAGAATTGACTACTTTTACAACTAGTGATGAGAATCAAATTGTCTTTATTGATACTTGGGTTGTTTACCATTACTTATATGGTCTCAGCTCAACGTGTGCGTGTTTCTGGCGGCCTAGGCTTTAGTGCATACTATGGCGATCTTGTTGCTGGTACGCCTATTATGCAAGACATTGTTCCTGCCCTGAATCTAAGTGCCACTTACGATTTGAAGATGAAGCTCCGTGCTCGTCTTGGTCTGGCCATTTTAGGTGCCAAGGGTGATGATCGTTTTAATAAACGTCAAGATTTCAAAGACCGCAACCTCAGCTTTAAGTCGAATATCTGGGAAACCTCATTGATGGCAGAATATGATTTTGTTTCACGTGAAGAGTATTTCCTTGTTCCATATGTGGTTGCCGGTGCAGGTGTGTTTGGGTTTAGTCCAACCACCATTGATGCAAACGGACAGAAAGTAAAGCTTTGGCAATGGAATACAGAAGGGCAGGGATTGGCCGGGAATCCTGCACCATATAAACGTGTTGGAATTAATTTGGGCTTTGGTGCCGGTGTGCGTTATGAATTAACAGATGAAATCAGTGTTGGTGCGGAATTTGTTTTCCGAAAGCTATTCACTGACTATCTTGATGATGTAAGTGGTAAATACCCAGATTATTTGCAAACTGGTATTAATCCAGATCCGAATAAGTATCGTCTTGATTTATCCTATAGGGGCAATGAGTTGGGTAAACCTTTTCCCGGTGTATCCAGACCAAGAGGTAACCCTAAAAGAGAAGATGCTTACTATTCATTCCAATTCACATTCACGTATCGTCTAACAAACTGGAGTATTGGTGGAGAACTCGATTTCTATGGTTCTAGTGGTTATGGCCGCAGAAGGGTACGTAATCCAAGATATGTATTGTAAGTGCTACATGCTATAATAGAAAAAGGTCTTCAAACGAAGACCTTTTTCTTTAAACCTAAACCCTTAAGCACTCATGATAATAGATATAACGATATCTGCTTTATACGGTTGAGGCTTTGAATGAATTTGACGGTATTGTGACAAATTAGAAACGCTCTAGCTTAGAGAAGAAGAAGTCGCCTTCAATGATGGCGTTCTCATCGCTATCACTACCGTGTACAGCGTTCTCGCCTACAGAAGCAGCATACTTCTTACGGATAGTACCTTCAGCTGCGTTTGCAGGGTTGGTAGCACCAATCAATGTTCTGAAATCGGCAACTGCGTTCTCTTTTTCCAAGATAGCAGCTACAATTGGGCCACTGCTCATGAAATCTACCAGTTCACCGAAGAAAGGGCGCTCTCTATGGATAGCATAGAATTCACCAGCTTGTTCGCGGGTAAGGCGAGTCCATTTCATGGCTTTGATGCTGAATCCTGCAGCCAGGATATCATTCAAAATAGCACCTGTGTGTCCTTTCCCGGTTGCGTCGGGCTTGATCATCGTAAATGTTCTGTTACTCATAACGGCTTTTATTTCGGAGTGCAAAGGTAACTGAAATCATTCCCCTGTCAAAAGTTCCGGCGACTTTCATCATGAATTACAGAACTAAATTTCACCGATTGGCCTGAAAAACACATTTTTGCGACGCTTTATGCAATCAATACAATCGTTTTTTCCGCATCTGAAGGAGTCGCCCAAGAAAGTGGTCATTACCACACACCAAAAGCCTGATGGCGATGCTATGGGTTCCTCTCTGGGTTTGTATCATTTTCTGGTACAGCTTGGTCATGAAGTAACCGTTATATCGCCAACCAACTGGGCCGACTTTCTGGACTGGCTTCCCGGTACAGATCATGTGCTAGACTATGAAGCTGGTCGCGAAAAAGCAATTAAAGTGATTAATGCAGCAGAATGGATTTTTTGTTTGGATTTCAATACGTTGCATAGAACAAAACATATGGAAAAGGTGCTGGAGTCGGCTAGTGGTTCTCGCATCCTCATCGACCATCACCAGCAGCCACAAACGGAAGTTTTTGCCTATGGTATCAGCGATACTGGCAAAAGTTCTACCTGCGAAATGGTCTATGATTTCATCGTTGACTCTGGTAATGATGCGCTCCTCAATCAAGATATTGCAGCTTGCTTGTATACGGGTGTTATGACAGATACAGGCTCTTTCCGTTTCCCTTCTACCAAGGCATCGGTGCACCACATGGTTGCCCGTTTAAAGGAAACAGGCATTAATCATACGCATATTCACGAGGCGATCTATGACAATTTCCTAGAAAACAGGTTACGTTTCATCGGTCATGCTTTGCTAAATAGGATGGAAGTGTTGTATGAACTGAATACGGCCTTGATGTATATTCCCAAAGGCGATCTGAAGCGATTTGATATCA
>DALYHN010000085.1:0-8980 GCA_031970875.1 Chitinophagaceae bacterium | reverse complement strand
GCAGCCTCAAGCAATCCTAGGCTGCATTTTCCTACATTTGGTACATGCAACACATTAAAGTCATTGCATTTGATGCAGACGATACGCTTTGGGTAAACGAACCTTATTTCCGCGAGACAGAAGAAAAGTTTGCCGGTCTTCTTGAAAATTTTCTGCCCCACCATAGCGTAGAAAAAGTGTTGTTGAAAAACGAGATCAAGAATCTACCGCTATACGGATATGGTATCAAGGGTTTCATGCTGTCGATGATTGAGACGGCTTTGGAAGTTTCCGAAAAGAAGATTTCTCTTGATACGATTGAAACCATCATCGAACTTGGTCAGGAAATGATCAATCGCCCGATTGAATTACTAGATGGCGTAGAAACAGTCTTGCAAGCATTACAAGGTAAATACAAACTAGTAGTTGCTACTAAAGGTGATTTATTGGATCAGGAAAGAAAGTTGATGAAATCAGGACTGGAACATTATTTCCACCACATCGAAATCATGTCGGAAAAAAGAGCAGCAGATTATCAGAAACTGATTCATCATCTAGATATTCAACCTGAGGAATTCATGATGATTGGCAATTCAGTTAAATCCGATGTGCTTCCTGTGTTAGAATTGGGCGGATATGGCATTCACGTACCCTATCATACAACGTGGGCTTTGGAGACTGCTGAAGTGAGTATGGACCACCCGCGCTATCATCAGGTTAACACCATTACTGAAGTACTTCCATTGTTGCAGCCATGAAACATTTTTTGAATATCGACCAATGGGAAAGAAAAGATCAATTCTTTTTCTTCAAACAATTTGATGAGCCCTTCTTTGGTATTACTGTTGAAGTAGATGTTACCAAAGCATATGCTAAAGCAAAAGCCCAAGGCATTTCTTTTTTCCTATACTATTTATACCAATCATTGAAAGCAGCGAATGCAGTAGAGCATTTTCGTTATCGTATTGATGGAGACCAAGTGATTGTATATGATACTGTACATGCATCGCCCACTATCAATCGCCCCGATGGCACGTTTGGTTTTTCGTATATCGACTATCATGCAGACTTTCCCACATTTTTAGAAGCAGCTGCGAAAGAAGTAGCACGTGTACAAGCGTCTACTGGATTGGTGCCAGCTAATTCTAATGAGAATGTAATTCACTACTCTTCTATTCCTTGGATTAAGTTCACCAGCTTATCTCATGCGAGAAGCTTCAGCTTCAAAGAGTCTATTCCAAAAATCTCTTTCGGTAAAATGACTGAAGAGAATGGCAAGCGCACCATGCCTATGTCGGTACATGCACACCATGCATTAATGGATGGTTATCATGCAAGCCAATACATTGATCTATTTCAGGAATATTTAAAAGCTTAAGCTTTTTGTAGCAAAGCTGCAAACATTGTATCCGCTTTGTACTGATAGCCAGTAAACACTTCGAGTGTTACTAATTTTAAGGAATGCTGTTCAGCAAGCTTATTGACATTCATTTCATTTTCCGCTGCAAACACAGAGCAAGTAATATAGAGTAAGCAACCACCCTGCTTCAAATGCGGGATGGTATTACCCGCAATAGTCGCCTGCAACTGGGCATATCGATTAATCTCAGTTATTTCAAAAAGACTGAGCTGTTCTGGTGTTCTACCCCAAGTACCGCTGCCACTACAAGGCACATCACAGATGATCGCATCATATTGCTGCTTTACCGGTAAGGGCTGCGACAAATCTGCCAGAAAAGATTGAAACTGTGCAATGCCTGCTTCTGCAAAACGCTGACGAAGATTATGTAAGATCGTAGCACGTATATCAGAAACCGAAAGTTGTATACCCGGTAAAGTATCTATTAATAAAATAGATTTACCACCACTAGCAGCACAGCAATCCCAAACCTTTTTGACAGACGCTTCCTGAAAATAACTGAACAAATTCGCCACTTGCTGAGAACTCCTGTCTTGTACCACCACATCTTTATTGATGGTCAATAGCTGATCTATTTTGGTACCATTCGCCACGCGTAAACAATTACCCTCGGCTTCAAATGCGATTGTGTTAGTATTCAGTGTTTCAACTACTTTCTTCATCCGACTAGGACGCACACGTAAAAACAAATCAGGCTGCTGCAGGTATTGCCACACAAATGCTTCCTTTTCTATCCCTTCAGATAATGCATCTATCCATGGAAAAATAGCTGCCGGTGTAATAGGCAGTGCTTGTGTTTGCAAATAACTGCACTTCTCAGCTACAGATGCTTGCATCATTTGCTGCCAGGCTTCGGGTAGGCATACCGACCATTGGCTATCTGCAGGCTCACACAGAAATAAAGCCAATAACAGTCTTTGCTGTTGATTGGTAGCAGCGTACTTACCCAAACGATAATAAGTGTACACAAGATGGCTGATCAGCTTTCGATCTCTTGAGCCATGCTTTTTGTTTTGTGCGTAGTATTGTTTCAAGAAAGCCGACAAAGGCATAGCGCCATCATAACGCTCAATAAGCGCTAAAGCCATTTGAATGTAATTATCCAGCCTTGCTTTCATGCTGCCAAGGTATCAAATAAAAAAGTCTCCCGAAGGAGACTGTATTAATTTGGATTAGAGTTCTAACAAGAGTTTCACCGGATCCTTACCTGCCAGTAAGAGCTCAGGATTTTCCAGTAATTCTTTTACGCGAACGAGGAAGCTCACACTTTCACGTCCATCAATAATTCGGTGATCATAGCTCAATGCCAGATACATCATCGGTCGAATCTCAACCTTCCCATTCACCGCCATCGGACGCTCCTGAATCTTGTGCATACCCAGAATAGCACTCTGCGGAATATTGATGATTGGCGTACTCATCAAGCTACCAAACACACCACCATTGGTAATGGTGAATGTACCACCGGTTAAATCTTCAGTCGTTAATTTATTGTCTCTTGCCTTACCCGCCAGTTCCAATACTTTTTTCTCTATATCAGCCATGCTCAGGCTCTCTACATTACGAATCACTGGTACAGTCAAACCTCTTGGCGTACTAACTGCAATGCTGATATCCGCATAATCATGATAGATCAATGAATCGCCATCAATATAGGCATTTACTGCAGGCCATTCGTTCAATGCAATCGCACAAGCTTTGGCGAAGAAACTCATGAAGCCAAGGTTCACACCATGTGCTTCCTTGAATTTATCCTTATGCACTTTGCGCAGTTCCATGATACGTGTCATGTCCACCTCATTAAATGTGGTGAGCATGGCAGTCGTATTCTTGGCTTCCACCAAGCGGCGACTAATCGTCTTACGCAGATTACTCATCTTCTCTTTACGCGCATTGCGGCTAAAGAGTGTCTGACCTTCAAAAGCTTTTTTACCTGGATTATTCAAAGCTTCCAATACATCATGCTTCATGATCTTTCCACCAACACCGGAAGGCGTAATGCTAGAAGGATCTACTTTCTTATCTGCGATTATCGCTGAAGCAACAGGTGTTGCTTTGATATCATTGCTTACCGCTGTTACAGGAGCCTGACTAGCAGCAGGTGCTGCAGATTTAGGGGCTTCTGGTACTGGCGCAGCAGCTGCGGCAGGACGTTCAGCCGTTTCATCAATACTTGCGAGTAAATCGCCAATATTCAATGTATCTCCTTCCTGACCATTGGTCTTCAGAATACCGGCTTTTTCAGCATTCACTTCAAAAGTGGCTTTTTCACTTTCCAGTTCTGCAATCACTTCATCACGCTCTACCCACTCCCCATCTTTCTTCACCCACTTCAACAGGGTTACTTCATTGATTGATTCACCTACGGTTGGAACTTTAATCTCTATCATAATGCGTTTGTTTCGAATGGATATTAAATGCTGAATGCTGTTTCAATAATTTCATGCTGTTCTTTCGCATGTATTTTGGCATAACCGGTTGCAGTAGCCGCACTTGCGTTACGACTAATGACACCATAGTTGATGCTCTTTAAATTCATTTGCAAGAAAGATGCTGCACCCATGTTCAATGGTTCTTCCTGTACCCAGAACCAAGTGGCTTTGCTGTATTTTCTGTACAACTCTAATAATTGATTTTCTGGCAGTGGATACAATTGCTCTACACGAACAACAGCCACATCTGTGCGATTATCCCTCTGCTTTTTCTCTGCTAATTCAAAATAGAGTTTACCAGAACAGAACAAGACCTTCTTCACTTCTGCAGGATCAGCAACTGCATCATCAATTACTTCACGGAACTGTCCGGATACAAACTCTTCTACCGGACTATAACTACCGGGATGACGAAGATTGGCTTTTGGTGAGAAGTTGATCAAAGGCTTACGGAAATCCCACACCAACTGTCTGCGTAATGCATGGAAGAGGTTGGCTGCAGTAGTAATATTCGTTACCACCATATTCAATTCCGCACACAGTTGCAAGAAACGCTCCAGACGAGCAGAGCTATGCTCGGGACCCTGGCCTTCATAACCATGTGGCAATAACATCACCACACCATTCATGCGCTGCCATTTTTGCTCGCCTGCAGCAATGAACTGATCAATCATGGTTTGCGCACCGTTCGAGAAATCACCGAACTGCGCCTCCCAAATCACCAGTGCATTAGGATTGGCCATGGCATAACCATATTCAAAACCCAAAACACCATATTCACTCAGCAATGAGTTATATATTCTAAACTTAGCTTGGTCTTCTGTGAAATGATTCAGACGATTGTGGCCTTTATTCGTTTGCTCATCGCGAATCACTGCATGGCGATGAGAGAATGTACCACGCTGCACGTCTTGTCCGCTCATACGAACAATCTTTCCTTCTACTAGGAAAGAACCATACGCCATCAACTCAGCTGTTGCCCAATCTATCTTTTGCTCTGTTTCATAGAGCTTTACTTTATCCTGTACCAGCTTCTCTACTTTCTTCAATGGCTTGAAACCTTCCGGCCACTGCATCATACCGCGGAACAACTGCTCTACTCTATCCTTACCGATGCCTGTTTCAGGTGAACGAAGAAAATCCTCAGGCTTTGCTTTACGCAAACTCTTCCACCACAATTCAGGCTGCTGATAATGGTAGGGCAATGGATTTTGCTTCACTTCATCCAAACGTTCTTGCAGATCAGACCAGAATTTCTTTTCCATTTCCTTGGCCAGTTCTCTTGCAGCAGGCTCACCATTCTCCAACAAATACTGCGTATATGCTTCTCTTGGATTATGGTGCTGATCGATCATGCTGTACAGCTGAGGCTGTGTATATTTTGGATCATCACCTTCATTGTGTCCGTGACGACGGTAGCACAACATATCGATGAAAATATCTGCATTGAATTTCTGACGATATGCTGTAGCAATCTGCACCGCTTTCACCATCGCTTCTGCATCATCACCATTCACATGTAATACGGGTGCTTGAATCATTGCAGCCAGTGATGTACAGTAATCAGCACTACGTGCATCATCGAAATCTGTTGTAAAGCCAATCTGGTTATTGATCACCAAGTGCATGGTACCACCTGTGTAGTAACCACGGAGATGACTCATTTGTAATACTTCGTACACAATACCCTGTCCAGCAATAGACGCATCACCGTGAATTAAGATGGGTAATACCTGATCGAAGTTGCTATCATACATTACATCAGCCTTAGCGCGCGCAAAACCCACGACTACTGGATCAACCGCTTCCAAATGCGAAGGATTGGGTGTGAGCTTGAGGTAAATATCTTTTCCTTCGGGTGTGCTTACTTCAGCACTATAACCCATATGGTATTTCACATCACCGCTACCCATAGTCGTATCAGGTACAGCTGTTGCTTCAAATTCACTGAAGATCTGCTCGTATGTTTTACCCATGATATTGGCCAGCACATTTAAACGACCACGGTGTGCCATACCAATCACCACTTCTTTCACATCATTACTAGCAGCAGTGTTGATGATGGCATCTAATGCAGGAATCATCGTTTCACCGCCTTCTAATGAAAATCTTTTTTGACCAATGTATTTGGTGTGCAAGAATTTTTCGAACAACACGCCCTGATTCAGCTTATCCAGAATCCTGCGCTTCTGCTCTAAAGGCACTGGCTGCCAGAGTTTTTCTTCTACTGCTTCTTGCAACCAAGCAGCGCGCTCAGGATTATTAATATAGCTTGTTTCAATACCAACTGTAGAAGCATATACTTTTTTCAGCCTAGCAATAATTGATTTCAAGCTTGCGCCGGGCAAGCCAATGAATTGACCTGCCTGAAAGTTGGTATTCAAATCAGCATCTGATAAACCAAAATATTTCAACTCCAGATTCGCCTGACGATCTTTACGCGGGCGGATGGGATTGGTATTAGAAATCAGGTGCGCTTTCTTACGATACGCATCAATCAGCTGATATACACTGAACTCTTTCGCAACCGCTGCGCCATCACCTGATGTAGTAGTTGCTCCAGCAGCTACGCTGCCGTTAGAGACAGCAAAATCGAAACCTTCGAAGAATTTCTTCAAGTCTGGATCGACGCTATTGGGGTCCTTGACAAAGTCTTGGTACAAATTTTCAATAAACGACGGATGCGAATTCGTGATGTAGGAAAAGTCCTTCATGCGGCAAAGATTGTTCGGCTGATTCTTAAAATGGTGGCAAATATCGGTGAAAATCAGGCTCGAAATTCAGTCAAAAATGGCCTTACCATAGATGTTTTTTGACATTTTGGGATAATTATAGCCTGCCTGTTTGAACAATTGTTTTTTGAACAATTTTTAGCAATCAAGCCTGATTTTGAAGGCTTTTTACCGACCCCAAAGGGGATAAAGGATATTTTTCCACTTTTTTAGCGTAGGATTTTGCCGATATGGCTTTTGCCCTTACCTTTGCCGTCCTGAAAAATTAGAACATGGCAAACCATAAGGCTACCAAAAAAGATACCAGACAAGCTGCCAAGCGTCGTGACCGTAACCGTTACTATGGCAAAACTACTCGTAATGCCATTCGTGACCTGAAAGCTACGACTGACGGTAATGCATACGGTGAGCAATTGCCTACCGTGGTATCCATGATCGACAAGTTGGCTAAGCGTGGCATCATCCACAAGAACAAAGCAGCCAATCTGAAGAGTAAGCTCGCTAAGAAAACTGCTTAATCAAGTCAAGTTGTTGATAAACATATTTAACCGGCCAATAGGTCGGTTTTTTTATGCCTCTTTCTTTTTGAGGAAATAGCCGAAACCCGGCTTAGTATGGATAAGCTTATGCTCAAAAGGCTTATCTAATTTGTTGCGAAGGAAGTTGATGTATACTTCGATGGAGTTGGTACCCGTATCAAAACTCAGGTCCCACACTTTTTCCAAAATCTCCTGTTTAGAAACAACGGCTCCGTTATTTTTTGCCAAAAGCACCAGTAAGCCAAACTCCTTAGCCGTAAGGGCAATTTCAGTTCCAGCTCTTTTGACAATCTTATGTTTTAAATCAATAGACAGGTCTTCTACTTCCAATTGTTCCACCTCATTTTCCTGCACCGCGCTTAATGATCGCTTGATGAAAACTTTCATGCGTGCAATCAGCTCATTGATATGGAAGGGTTTTACGATATAGTCATCTGCACCTAGGCTAAATGCATCCAGCTTATGGTTTACATCACCTTGTGAAGAGAACATGAGAATGGGAACGGCCGGATTGATATCACGGAATTTCTTGCAAAGCTGAAATCCATTTTCACCTGGCAGGTAAATGTCCAGCAATACCAAGTCGTACTTGTGCTTTTTGAAAAGCTGTTCTCCCTCTTCTGCATTAAGTACACTGTCTACATTGAAGCCGTTTTTAGTGAGCTGGGATTTGACCACCTCATTAAAAATCTTTTCGTCTTCTACCAATAATATCCGGTTATGACTTTCCATCGTTAATTTGTCCCCCCAAATTAAGCTTAAAGTAATGAAAAAAATCATATTCCTGCCTTTTCTGTTATTGTTCATTCGCATTGGCGCCCAGAAACATACCACGGTTTTTGAACAATCTGGCGGCAAGGAAACTGCTACTTATGCGCAAACCATTCAATGGTATCAGGAATTAGCAAAAACCAATACCGGAATCACCATAAAAACCTTCGGCAATACTGATGCCGGCTACCCTTTGCACCTCGTTTTATATAGCAAAGGAAAGGTGCAAGACCCCATACAATGGCATAAAGCTGGCAAGGTTGTATTGCTGATCAACAATGGTATTCACCCCGGGGAGCCGGATGGTATTGACGCCAGCATGATGCTGTTGCGCGACTTGGTAACAGGCAAAGTAAATATGCCCGATAACCTTGCTATTGGCATTATCCCTATCTACAATATTGGCGGCTCACTAAATCGAAATAGCTTCTCACGTGTGAATCAAGACGGTCCTATCAGCTATGGATTCAGGGGCAATGCACAAAACCTAGATCTGAATCGCGACTTCATTAAATCAGACTCAAGAAATGCTAAGGCCTTTGTAGAAATCTTTCAATTCATGAACCCTGACTTATTCATGGATAACCACGTAAGTGATGGTGCAGATTACCAGCATACCATGACTTTACTTACTACGCAACACAATAAACTGGGCGGACCAATTGGCGATTTTTTACATGATGTTTTTGAACCTGCATTGTACAAAACCATGGAAGCCAAGCAATGGCCTATGTGTCCTTATGTCAACTTCTTCGGTGCCAATCCCGACAGAGGTTGGGACGCATTTTATGATGCGCCAAGATATAGTAGTGGCTATGCAGCACTTTTTCAAACCATGGGTTTTGTGCCAGAAACTCATATGCTAAAACCCTTTCCACAGCGTGTAAAAGCAACCTATGCACTAATGCAAACCATGATTGAAGAAGGCGCTAAACATGCTGTTACGATCAAGACAAAAAGAGCTGCTTCTATTGAGGCAATAAAAAAACAAACCAGCTTTGCGGCTACCTGGCAGAAGGACACCACGCGTCATGACTTCATCCGCTTTTTGGGTTATCAGGCAGGTAGAAAAACGAGTGAAGTAACAGGCATGGATAGATTGTTTTA
>DALYHN010000084.1:5790-9051 GCA_031970875.1 Chitinophagaceae bacterium | reverse complement strand
TGGGTGATATTGAAAGTTTGCCATTCATCGAGGCTGTACGTCAGTTGCAGTGGGAGTTGCCCGAAGAAGATCTGATGGTGGTTCATCTGACGCTGATTCCTTATTTGAAAGCAGCCAAGGAATTGAAGACCAAGCCTACTCAGCACAGTGTTAAGATGCTGAGTGAAACAGGGGTACATCCTGATGTGATTGTCTGCAGAACAGAAGAGCCTTTGACCAACGAAATCAAGCGTAAGATTGCTTTATTCTGTAATGTGAAGACAGAAGCGGTGATTGAAGCAATGGATGCTTCTACTATTTATGAAGTACCATTACTGATGCTACAGGAAAAATTGGATACCATCTGTATGCGTAAGCTGCGTTTGGAAACCAAGAAAGAACCAGAATTGACTAGCTGGATAGCTTTCTTGGACAAATTGAAATATCCTAAGAGCAAAGTGTCAATTGGCTTAATCGGTAAGTATGTTGAATTACAAGATGCCTACAAATCAATTTTGGAAAGTTTCATTCATGCCGGTGCACTCAATGAAGTAAAAGTGCAGGTAGTGAATGTGCATAGTGAGCATATTACCCAGGAAAATGTAGGAGAGAAATTATCTGGATTGGATGGTCTCTTGGTTGCACCGGGCTTCGGTCACAGAGGTATTGAAGGTAAAATCATTGCTGTACAATTTGCCAGAGAGAAAGGACTGCCTTTCTTCGGTATTTGTTTGGGTATGCAGATGGCAGTGATTGAGTATGCACGTAATGTATTAGGTCTGGTTAATGCACACTCTACAGAAATGGAATCTGGTACAAATGATCCTGTGATCAATATGATGGAGGAGCAGAAAAAGATCAAGATGATGGGTGGTACCATGCGCTTGGGTGCTTATCCATGTGATATCAAAGAAGGCTCATTGGCACATAAGATTTACGGTGAATTGCATATCAGCGAAAGACATAGACATCGCTATGAATTCAACTCAGATTATTTAGATCAGTTTGAATCGAATGGTATGATGGCCAGCGGCCGTAATCCTCAGACAGGACTGGTTGAAATCATGGAAATTCCTACACACCCATTCTTTATTGGTGTGCAGTATCACCCAGAACTCAAAAGTACAGTAGAAAGACCTGCACCATTGTTTGTACATTTTGTGGCGGCTGCCAAGCAATACAATGAAAAACGCAGTGCAACCATCTCTAGATTAGTAGAGTCTGTGCCTGTTAAGTAATACAATTTTATTCTTCCGGCTTCGATAGCAATTGGTGTTTTGTTTCATGCCAAAAGCTATCGAAGCTTTTTGTTTCAGGTACTTGTTGCATTTTTTCGCTAACTACTTGCTTTCGATGATTAGCCTCATCAAAGAGTGTATCAATCAGCGCTTTGTCTTCTTGGAAAGCTCTTTCGTTGTAATGCTCTTTCAATGCTTGCTCACGCAGATGATTATTACGGGTGATTTCTTTCTCCAACTGTTCACGTAAATAGACCTTCTCTTCATAAGTACCCGAGGGTAATAAATACTTCGCTAGTACGGGCATGAGTTCAATCAATACCAAAATAGCCAATAATAGATAGTACCGATAACGCATGGCCGGATGTGTGGCAATTAAGTTATTCAGCGCTTCAATTTGTGTCAGAAATCCATCATTAAACAGTAGTGCAAATTGGCGAAGCTCTGCTTGTTTACTACTGTCTATTTGTTGTAACTGTTGGCTGAATTGCATCAACTGTGGTTGTATCTGTTGCTGTAATTGTTGATAAGCTAGATCCAGTTTATCATACTCAGCTTTCTTTGCCTTCGCTACTGCTTCATAGCCTCTTTTTTGAGTGCCGCCCGTACCATCTGTTTCTACAATAAATGATTCCCTTGCTTTGCTTACTTCTGCATAACTGGTTTGCAGGGTTTGTTCAAGTGTTTGTTTTTTGGTGGTGATAGATAGTATGGTGCTCGCATAGGCTGTATCAATACCCGCCATTTTCTCGCGCTTGCGCGTTTCATTATCCAATGATATTTGTAGGTGTATCTCCTTATTGAATAAATACAATAAAGCAGGTTGCGCCATGAATGTGCCGATGGCAATCGCGAGCAAACCACGCAATAGGATTGGACTAAATTGTCTTTTCTGTTGTTTGCTGATTCCCTTAATGAGGGCTCGGTCAATAGTTAGGATGAGTCCGCCCATCACCAAGCCGAGTGGGATCGCGAGTAACCAGTTACTTACAACTGTGCTGAAGAAGTAAGTCCAGGCAAGCGTAGCAAATACCCAAGTGCCCATCACACTCATACCAATGATGGCATAGCGGTTGCGGTCAACCACACAGGTTTTTAATAGATCTGCCTCGGCTGTAGCCAACCACCATAAAAACTGTTCCCATCGGGTAGGGGTATAGACTTCCTGCCCGGAAAACACATGCTGTTTTTCCTGCATATCAGTACATTAAAGCGTGAATGGTGGAAGTTGGGCGGTTGAAGAAGGAATGATTGTAAAGAAAAGACAATTTCAGCAACAAACAGTGTTAAAGTGAGGTGTGGAAGCTTGTGGGAACCTGTCTGAAATCGCAGCCTGAATCTTGCCCCCGTTCCCTACCTTTGCGCCTCACGCAAGAAAACGTATGAAGACAGATAAGAATACGATTATCGGGTTTGTATTATTGGGCATTTTGTTTTTTGTGTACTTCTGGTATACCAATAAAACCCAATCGGCCTATTTAGCCGAACAAAAACGCATTGAAGACTCTGTTGCCAGAGTGAATGCAGCTAAAGCCAAATTGCTGGATACAGTAGCCGTAAAATATGATTCACTTAGAAGAGATTCTAGTGTACGTGTAGCTGCTGCTGGCGATTTTAGTACAGCCGCTATCGGTACTGAATCTACAGTGGTAATGGAGAACGAATTGATCAGCGTAGTATTAAGTAATAAAGGTGGTCAGGTAAAACAAGTTTCCCTAAAGAAATATGCTTCACACAAAGACAGTCAGCAAGTACAATTATTTGCTGCTGCCGGTGAGAAGTTAGGGTATACTATCAACACCAGTAATACTTCTACTGCCAGCTCTGCTGATTTATATTTTGCTGCAAGCAATGTGGTGAAAAATGCAGACGGCTCACAGCAGGTTAGTTTTTCGCTGAATGGCAGCAATGGTCAGTCGCTGGAACATCGTTTCATATTAAAGCCAAACAGCTATAATCTTGATTGGGATGTAGTGGTAAAGGGCAGTGATAAGTTGCTTACACAGGGTAATTTGAACATGCGCTGGAATGCACAGCCTTTGCA
>DALYHN010000084.1:0-5690 GCA_031970875.1 Chitinophagaceae bacterium | reverse complement strand
TTCTTTGGTCCCAATGACTATAGCATCCTGAAAAAGCAGGCTGCTGGTATGGATAAGATCGTGAACCTTGGTCGCGATATGTATGCTTTTGTTCGTCCGATCAATAAGTACATCATCATGCCTGTGTTCGATTTCTTTGCAGGCTTTGTAACCAGTTATGGTTGGGTAATTGCATTGCTGACCTTGTTCATCCGATTGGTGACTTCTCCTTTAACTTACAGCAGTTACTTGAGTGGTGCTAAGATGAAAGCATTGCGTCCTGAGTTGGATGAGCTGAAGAAAAAGTTCGGCGATGATCAGCAGGGTTTTGCCATGGAGCAGATGAAGCTTTTCCGCGAAGCAGGCGTAAACCCATTGGGTGGATGTATTCCAGCATTGCTGCAGATCCCCATCTTCTTTGCCTTGTATAGTTTCTTTAACTCAGCAATTGATTTGCGCGGACAAAGTTTCTGGTGGGCAGATGACTTATCGCAGTACGATGTGATTGCGCGTTTGCCATTCAGTATACCCATGGGCTTTGGTGATCATATCAGCTTGTTTACGTTGACAGCTGTTATTACCAGCTTCCTGATTTCGATCTATAATATGTCCATGACACCAACACAGGACAACCCTGCGTTGAAGTACATGCCTTATATTTTCCCATTCATTCTGTTATTCATCTTCAACCGATTGCCTTCAGCTTTGACTTGGTACTACACTGTCTCAAACGTGATGACTTTGGCCCTGCAGTTTGTGATTCAGAACTATATCATTAACCATGATAAGATTGTTGCACAGTTACAGGCCAATAAGAAAAAGCCTAAGGTGAAGAGTAAATGGCAGGAGCGATATGATCAGATGATGGAAAGCCAGAAGAAGCTACAGGATATGAAGGAAAAGAATAAAAAGAAATAAAAGCAGGCCCCGACAGCATCGTCGGGGCTTTTTGTTTAACATTGGCATGAAATTTTCTTGGTATATAGAAATGGTGCGTATGAAGCAATTATTACTTATGCTCTTTTTTGTGGGTGGCTTTCTCGGTGCTGATGCTCAACGTGTGATTGCGGAGTGTACAGTAAACTATTCCATCGTGGCTGATAATGAAGCGGATAAAGAAATCGTCGCCTCATTTAAAGCCAGTAGTAAAACTGTGTATATCAAAGGGAATGAGTGTAGAACTGATTTGGTAACACCGTCTTTTAGTCAATCTTTCTTGTATGATAAATCAACCGGAGCGGCTGTTGTGTTGCGTGAGTTTGGTGAGAATAAGTTTATGACCAAACTGGATAATGCCAAATGGCAACAACAGTTTTCCCGATATATCGGCGCTAAATTGGTTGTGCAGCCCGATAGCAAACAAGTGGCAGGCTATACCTGTAAGAAGGCCCTTTTAACATTAGCTGATGGTAAGTCTTTTCAACTCTATTATACGCCAGACATGATACCATCTGTTCGAGAGTTTGAATACCAATTCAAAGACGTGCCCGGCTTTGTACTTGAATATGAGGTAGAACAAGCTGGTAAAAAAATTACGTATACTGCTTCAAAAGTGAACCTGAGTCCGGTACCTGCATCAAAGTTTGATATCCCTGAATCAGGATACAGAATCTTAAATTAAAATCGGAAGAATTAACGCTGAGGAGTAGGCGTCTTGAATTTAGGCAAAGGCATATTCACCTTAAACTTGTAAGGGAATACAAAGCTGGTGTTACCGTTATCGTAACGTAAGTAGGAGTTATATACGGTAGCACCTTGAATGCCTTCAGACTTTTGCGCCATCACTTGTGTACCCTTGAAATACAGACTTGTTTTTAATCCTGAATAAGTCAGTGATTTGTTGGAATAGTATTTCAGGTTTCTGAGAGAGTACTTATTGTTCTTGCTGCGTTCGTCGCTAAGACCAGTGAATGAAAATGCCGCAAAACCAGCCTGAGCAACCAGCGCGAAGATGGTAGCGATCAGTAATTGTTTTATGTGGTTCTGTCTGGTCATTTGAGCAAAAGTAGGCTTTCTTAATTAAATCACAATTTTCATGCCATTAAATACGACTTAACAGCATTTTTGGTTTTATGTTCATTGGACGAGATGTTGTTAAAAAAGTTACATGGATATAGTAAAAAAAGTTTTTTTGTTCTATATTAGGCAAACCCATTGAATTCGATGAGCGAACATCCGTACCGCGAAGACCGTGAAGCGCTGCAAGAGCTTCTGCGTCAATACGATAACCTCAAGAATGGCCGCAGCCATTCCTTCCTGGAAGAAGAGGATTTCGAGCGTATTATCGACTATTTCGATGATAAAGACGACCTCCCCGAGGCCCTTCAGGCCAGTGAAGCGGGGCTGGAGCTCTATCCTTATTCCTGCGCCCTTATGGTAAAAAAGGCAGATTTATTATTGGCCAGCAGGCGCTATCAGGAGGCTTTAAACCTGTTGGAAACGGC
This sequence comes from Chitinophagaceae bacterium, assembly GCA_031970875.1. GTDB lineage: Bacteria > Bacteroidota > Bacteroidia > Chitinophagales > Chitinophagaceae > JAFLBI01. Next base: position 3,267 of record DALYHN010000084.1, on the reverse strand, counting down.
CGATCTCTACGATAGTAACGATATCAATATATACATTCTGAAAACAGATGCTTACCTGGCATTGGACCAACAGGCCATGGCAGTAGAGTTACTGGAAGCAGCTTTACACAAGTTTGAAGGGGAGGAAAAAGTGGATTTACTCTTTGAATTGGCGGATGTATATGATGATTATGAGGAGTTCGATAAGGTTTTCGATTGTTTGAAGCTCATTTTGGAACAAGAGCCTTCCAATGAGGAAGCCTTGTATAAGATCTGTTTCTGGACTGATTTCACAGGCCGAAATGAAGAGAGCATTCGCTTGCACCAGCGTATTATAGAAGAGCATCCATACAATGAGTTGGCCTGGTTCAATCTGGCTGCTGCTTATCAGGGATTGAAATTGTATGAAAAAGCCATTGATGCCTATCAGTATGCGGTAGCGATTGATGAAAAGTTTGATTATGCGTATCGCAATATGGGCGATGCCTACCTCCGCTTACGCAAGTATCGCGAAGCCATTGAGGTATTGGAAAGAGTGTTGGAACTAAGCAGGCCTGAAGATGTGATCTATGAAGCCATCGGTCATTGCTATCACCGTATGGGAAATTATGCGCAAGCAAGATTTCATTACAAGAAAGCATCGCACTTGAATCCGGATGATAGCAAGCTGCATTATAAGATTGCTGTTACGTATATGTTAGAAGATCAATGGCAATCTGCTGTAAAGCAATTGGATAGTGCCATGCGTATACACCGCTCTGTACCAGAGTATAATCTCGCGATGGGCGAATGTTTGATGAACTTGAACAAATACAAGGATGCTATTCAATATTTCGGTAGTGTGGTACGGAATAAGCCTAGAAACATCGCCGGTTGGGATGCTTTGGTCCGTTGTTTATTAAGAGCGGAAATGTATGAGGAGGCAGCTGACCAGTGTAAAGCTGCTCTGGATATTACAGATAAAAAGCCTGTATTCTTATTCTATCTAAGTTCAGCTTTGTTTCAATCGGGCAGGTCTAAAGAAGGGCTGCTTCAGTTGGAGCATGCAATGGAGAAAGCGCCCAAACTCTTGAAAAAATTCGTGGAATTGCATCCATCTATTTTGCAGAATCCGCAAGTTGTGGACATCATAGCTCGGTATAAAAAGGGTAAAAAAATCTAATGTGCATAAGCATGACTTTAATCATCCCGCCGCTTGGCGGGATTAATTTATTTTTGCGCCAATTAAAATGAGCGGCAGTATGAATTTTCATTTAACACAGATTCCTGAGCGTACGCAGAAACCCCGCACCAATGGTTTAACCATGGTAATGGATAAGGGACTTAGTATTGCTGAAGTACATAATTTTTTGAGTGCTTCTGGTCCCCACGTAGATATTGTGAAATTGGGTTTTGGTACCTCATTTGTTACGCCTAACCTGCGTGAGAAAATAGAAGTATATAAGTCTTATGGTATGCCCCTGTATTTCGGTGGCACCTTATTCGAAGCGTTTTTGATTCGTAATCAGTTCGATGATTATATCAGTGTATGTAAGGATTACGGTATTGACTATATGGAAGTGAGCGATGGTTCTATCACCATTCCTCATGCCGAGAAGTGTGGTTACATAGAGAAACTCACCAAGCATGGTACAGTATTAAGTGAGGTGGGTAGTAAGGATGCGGCTCATATTATTCCGCCATATAAGTGGATTGAACTGATGCGTGCAGAATTGGAAGCAGGTGCTACCTATGTGATTGCAGAAGCACGTGAAGCCGGTAATGTTGGTATCTATCGAGGTAGCGGTGAAGTGAGAGAGGGTCTGGTACAGGAAATCCTGACACAGATTCCTGGTGAGCGTATTATCTGGGAAGCACCGCAGAAAGCCCAACAATTGTATTTCCTTGAGCTGTTAGGTTGTAACGTCAACTTGGGTAATATTGCGCCTACTGAAGTGATTCCTTTAGAGGCTATGCGTATTGGCTTACGTGGCGATACCTTTATGTTATACTTGAACAAATAAGATGCGTGTATTTGGCCTCATCGGTTATCCACTCGGACACTCTTTCTCCAAAAAATATTTTGAAGAAAAATTCACACGCGAAGGGATAACCGATGTTGCTTTTGAGAACTTTTCCCTTACTTCTATTGAACTGTTTCCTGAACTGTGGAAGCAATACCCGCAATTATGTGGTGTAGCTGTGACGATACCATATAAGCAACAAGTACTACACTATTTAAATACACTTAGTCCCGAAGTGGCAGCCATGCAAGCTTGTAATTGCATCAAACTGGATGCTGGAAAGTTGGTAGGCTATAACACAGATATTATTGGTTTCGAACAATCTCTTTTACCATATTTGAAGCCTGAGCATACCCACGCACTGATTCTTGGTACGGGTGGTGCTGCGGCTGGTGTGGCTTTTGTGTTGGGCAGATTGGGTATTCGTTATCAGTTTGTATCACGCAATCCGGCGGGCAAGGGCTTGGCTTATGAAGCCTTAGATGCTACGCTGATGGAAAAGCATCGTCTCATTATCAATACTACACCCTTAGGTACTTTTCCTGCAGTAGATGCTTGTGCGCCCATCCCTTATCAATACTTAACAGATCATCATCATTGTTTCGATTTGGTCTATAATCCTGCAGAAACGTTATTCATGCAAAAGGCCAAAGCACAGGGCGCCAGTGTACAGAATGGTTATGCTATGCTTACTATTCAGGCAGAAGCCAATTGGCGAATTTGGAATGCGTGATGTAGTGAATGAATGATAGAATGATAGAATGATAGAGTGGTTGGTTAACCAGCTTGCAATTTCTGAATCGCTGCTTCCGGTGTACTTGTTTTTTTCTGTAAAGTATAGTTGTAACACATCATTCCTGTTTTGGCTTTGCCGGCGAGTATACGTGCATCTGATGTGATCTTTTCTAGTTTATAATAAAGGTCGAAACCAAGTTTGTCGAAGCCTGCAGCGGCAACACTGATGGCTACGGTGTCGCCATAATTGAGTTCCGCTTTAAACTCAATGGCTGCGTCAGCCATGATCAAGCCCACACCTTCAAATTGCAATTCAGAATAGCCGCGATGCAATAAGAATTGTTGTCTGGCTTCATGTACCAATGCTAGAAAACTGTCATTGCCTACATGACCACCATAATTCACATCTGTAATTCGAATACGTATTTCAGTAGTGAAATGAAATTGTTCGGGCAAATTGATTTTAATGCGTTCCATCTTGGGTATACTCTTGTAAAAAAGCAATCAATTGATCGGTTGCTTTTCTTCTGTGACTGAATAGATTTTTTTC
>DALYHN010000083.1:0-9093 GCA_031970875.1 Chitinophagaceae bacterium | reverse complement strand
TATTCAGCTGGCTCCTAATACCGGCTTTGGCCAAAATGACTGCTTTTCCGTAATCGGGAATGCGGATACGCTCTTCCATAATACGCTGCGGTTGCAGCTTCTTGATTTTCTTAAAGAGCGAGAGATAGTATTTATAAGCTACATATACACCAAAGCGTGCTTTGATAGGTAATTGCAGAATGCCTTCATAAGCATGATCAAAATCGCGCTGGATATCTGCTTCAATCTGCAGTTTATCCTGCTCAGTAAAGTTTCTGAAGTCACAACCTGGGAAATATACACGATCTAAGCCCTGATAATCAGCTTTTAGATCACGCAGGAAATTGACTTTTTGAAAAGCTGCTCCTAAACTACGCGCAGATGGTTTCAGGTATTCGTACGACTTTGTATCGCCATCGCAGAAAATATACAAGCACATTAACCCTACCACTTCTGCACTACCATAGATATATTCTTCGTAACCGGCACGATCGTATTTTTTCTTACCCAGATCCAGCTCCATGCTATATAGAAAAGCATCGATAAGGGCACGATCAATATTGTATTTGTTGACTGTTAACTGAAAGCTATGCAGGATTGGATTCAGGCTGATGCCTCTGTCAATCGCTTCATAAGTTGCTTCCTTAAATTCTTTCAGCAGTTGTTCTTTGTCGTGATCATGAAAAGTATCCACAATCTCATCCGCGAAGCGTACAAAACCATAAATATTAAATACCGGCTGTCGCAGATCTTTATGCAATAGCTTAATCGCAGAAGAAAAACTGGTGCTGTATTGCTCCGTAGTGTTTCTACTGCAGGCTTCGCTAACCGCATGAAAAAGGTGCATATTGGTCATAGCCACTATTTATCCAAATTTATTGTCTGCCGAAGTGTTTGATTACCTGTCCGGCCACCACTTCTCCACTGATCAAACTAGGTGGCACACCTGGACCCGGTACGGTTAATTGCCCTGTATAGAACAAATTAGCCAATTTTTTACTGCGACACGCAGGTTTTAAAACAGCAGTTTGCAGTAAAGTGTTCGCTAGACCGTAAGCATTTCCTTTAAAGGAATGGTATTCATCCACAAAATCCTGTCTGGCAAATGATTTATAAAAGATCACATCGCTGCTAACCGACTGTCCGATATGAGCTTCCATCCTTTTCAGGATTTGTGCAAAATAACGATCCCTCAATTCTGTTGTATCCCCCTCTAAACCAGCTGCTACCGGCACCAAAAAGAACAAGTTTTCATATCCTTCCGGCGCAACAGTTGCATCTGTTACAGAAGGCGCACTCACATAAAATAATGGGTCAACAGGCCAAGATTTTGACACATAGATTTCTTTGCCATGCACATCGAAGGATGTATCGAAGAATAGGGAGTGATGCAACATACTATGCAGTCGCTTTTTCACACCCACATAATAAATCAGTGAACTTGGTGCCATCACGCGACTTTCCCAATAAGCGTTGGAATAAGAGCGATGGGCTTCCGGCAATAATTGGGTCTCTGTATGGTGATAATCCGCACCGCTGATAAGCACATCTGCTTCAAATAAACCATCAGCAGTTTGAACGGCACTGGCTTTGCCTGATTTTACTTGGATGGATTGTACTTCTTGATTGAAGTGAAATTTCACGCCAAGCTCCAAAGCATTTTGATACATACCATGCACAATCTGGTACATACCGCCACGAGGATACCATGTACCGCCTTTGATATCGGCATAGTTCATCAGACTATAGAGAGCGGGTGTTTTTTCGGGCAAAGCCCCGAGAAACAAAACAGGAAATTCTAGTAACTGGCGAAGTTTAGGATGCTTGAACAGCTTACCCACATGGGTTTTGATGGAATTGAATACATCCAAACGAAAAACACCACTAATGAGGTCTGCATCTAAAAACTCTGTGAGTGATTGACCAGGCTTGAAGACCAGCTTGTTGATGCCCACTTCATATTTGTAGGCTGCTTCCTGAATAAAACGATCCAGCTGATGCGCCGCACCGGGTTCAATTGATTCAAATAAGGCTTTCTGCGCTTCGTAATCAGCCGGAATATCCATGGGACCATCCTGCCAGTAAACTCTATATGAGGGGTCTAATCGATCTAATGTATAGAAATCACTTACCTGGTGGCCGAATTGTGCAAAGTATCGTTCAAATACATCGGGCATCCAGTACCAGCTCGGGCCCATATCAAAGGTGAAGCCCTCGGCATGGAGTTGACGTGCACGTCCACCAGGACCCGCATGTTTTTCCAACACAGTCACATCCCATCCATATTTAGCCATGAACGAAGCAGCGGACAAGCCAGCGAAGCCGCTGCCAATAACAATCAGCTTTTTTTTCACAGGAGTAAGATAAGTAAACAGGGTTAATAACGCTGTATCTGTTCTTTCAACAGTTTGCGTGCAAAGTGGATTCTGCTTTTAATGGTACCAAGGGGCTCGCACAACATTTCTGCGATCTCATGGTACTTATATCCTTCGAAATACAATAAGAATGGGTTTCTGAAAATTTCAGGTAAATCTTGAATAGCTGCCTGAATTTCTTTGATATTGATGCGAGCCACCGCTTCGTTAGAAACCGCGCCAGCATTGGTATTCAGCAAAAAATCGTTGGGCGTATTATCAAAAATTGTCTGCTGCTTAGACTTGCGGCGATAATTATTGATAAAGATGTTGCGCATGATGGTGTACAACCAAGCCTTGATATTGGTACCAACATGGTACTTCTCCTGGTTGGCTAGTGCACGGAACAAGGTCTCCTGCATCAGGTCTTTTGCTGCTTCCTGATCACGGGTTAGCGTGATGGCAAAAGGCTTGAGGAACTCCGTATTGTTCATCAGCATCTGGTTGAATTCATGCGTTGACATACACTTGTGTTTAATTGTTTGCAGAATGAAGTTAAACATTTAAGTGTATCTACAGGTAGTTTTTGTTTAATTTTTTTATAAAAAAACTAAAACAAAGAGGATCAGCCAGTTACGACTGATCCTCTTACAAAATATGTTCGGAGATCTGTTTAAAGTGTCGTGATATACTCCATTACATCGGCCAGTGACTTCTTAAAGCTGATGTTATTAGGCACTTTCTTTTTGTACTGCTGAGTGAGCAGTCCAGACACAATCAGCGGTGTATTGGATACACGTGAGCTGATATGAGACAGGAAGCGTTCGAAATTAAAATTGTGTGCCACCGATGTAAGGTGCGTGTACAAGAATTCAGGCTTTTTCAGCTGTGCAACATACTCTACATCCTTCACTGGTACATTGGCACCCAAATAAAGTACTTTCACGCCTCTACTCTTCAGCAAGTAATACATAAAGAGTATGCCCAACTCATGATGTTCTCCTTCCGGCAGGAACAACAAAATGGTTTTATTGATTTGCACATGGCTTACTGTACTCTCAATACCAACGATCAGCTTTTGGCGAATGATATTGGTGACAAGGTGCTCCTGTGCTGGGTTTACGTGATTTGTGATCCACAAAATACCAATGCGCTCAAGGAAGGGGAAAATGATCTGAGTAATGGTACGCTCTATACCCTTGGCCATGATATAGGTATCCAAAGACGACTCAAACTCCTCCAAGCGCAAATCCACCATGTAGTGAATCAGGTCGTTAACGATACGTTCCTGTTGAGCTTGAGCCTGAGATAATGAAAGGATTTTATCCTTCATCTCGTCCTCAGACATCTTATCAATGTGGGAGATTTTGTACCCGTATTTATTGAGGAGCGCAATATTCAGAACCGTCTTCAACTCATCGTTGGAGTAGTAACGAATATTGGTTTCTGTACGCTGTGGGTTCAGAAACGTGTAACGCTGCTCCCAAATACGGATTGTATGGGCTTTAATGCCTGATAGGTTTTCCAGATCCTTGATGGTGAACGCGTTCATACTAATAAAACAGAGGCGAGGAGATTTTGTTTAACTATTTTATTTCAATCTTGAATATTATCGTCGATCAGATTAAAAAAATATAGTATTTATAAATTTAAGTTAAACAAAATCATGAATCTGCCAAATTAAAAATCCGGCCTGAACAGCTTTGTCAAACTGTTTAAGCCGGATTCTAGAAAATATTTCTACAAAAGCCGATTTTCTACTTCTTCACCTTTCTTAGGTACTCACCATAGCCGCTCTTTGCATATCGGTCTGCCAGCGTAAGTAATTGGGTATGATCGATAAAGCCCATGCGATAAGCGATCTCCTCGATACAGCCTATTTTCTGGCTCTGGCGCTTCTCGATTACACGAACAAACTCACAAGCGTCGCTCAAGGAATCGAAAGTACCGGTATCCAACCAAGCTGTGCCCCTATTCATCACCCCTACCTGCAGCTTGCCCCTTCTGAGGTATTCATTGTTTACGTCAGTAATCTCGTACTCTCCTCTTGGTGAGGGCTTGATATTGGCAGCAATCTCCACTACTTCATTATCATAGAAATAGAGACCAGGCACGGCATAATTCGACTTAGGCGCTGTAGGCTTCTCCTCAATACTAATAGCCTTAAAGTTTTCATCAAACGCTACTACGCCATAACGCTCAGGATCGTGTACTTCATAGGCAAACACCGCAGCACCATCCACATCGTTAAAGGATTGCACCAATTTGCTAAAGCCTGCACCATAGAAAATATTGTCGCCCAAAATCAGGGCCACTTTGTCATCACCAATAAATGGTGCACCAATCACAAAAGCTTGTGCTAGTCCATTAGGTACTTCTTGTACCGCATATTCAAAGCGACAACCCACATCACTACCATCACCCAGTAAGCGCTGAAATTGCGACTGATCTTCCGGTGTGGTAATAATCAGAATCTCTTTGATACCAGCCAACATCAGGATCGACAGCGGATAATAAATCATCGGCTTGTCGTAGATAGGCATCAACTGTTTACTGATGGCCTTGGTGATGGGATACAATCGTGTGCCGGAACCTCCGGCGAGTATAATGCCTTTCATGATTTAGAAATTCAAGGTTTTGATAGCCTCAGTAAAGCTCGGCAGAATTTTGTCTTTATCTGAAAGTAATACTGCATCAGCAGGAATCTGCCAATCAATATTCAATGCGGAATCATTGTACATGAATCCTCCTTCTGCGGCTTTATTGTAATAATTATCGCACTTGTAGAAGAACACAGCTGTTTCGCTTAACACTGAGAAACCATGTGCAAATCCACGAGGCACAAACAACTGCAGGTGATTCTCTTCACTCAGTTCTACAGCTAAATGCTGACCAAAACTAGGTGAGTCTTTACGCAGGTCAACTACCACATCTAACACCTTTCCCTGCAATACACGTACTAATTTGGCCTGCACATGTTCGCCCACTTGGTAATGCAAGCCGCGCAGCACACCATAACCTGATTTAGACTGGTTGTCTTGTACAAATTGCACATTCAATCCAGTGAGTTCAGCAAAACGCTGTTGATTAAAGCTCTCAAAGAAATAACCACGTGCATCTCCAAAGACTGTGTCTTTGATCAAATAGCAATCTTTCAGTTTTGTCTGTTCTACTTGCATCTTATCTGTTTGCGTACATGTTCTCGTAATACTGCTGGTAAGCACCACTCGTTACATGGTTTAACCATTCTGTGTTGCTTAAATACCAGTCAATGGTTTCTGCTAAGCCCTGCTCAAAAGTAACAGTTGGTTTCCAACCCAGCTCTTTGTTGATTTTGCTGGCATCAATCGCATAACGTCTGTCGTGACCAGGTCTGTCTTTTACATAAGTAATCAACTGCTCGCTGGTGCCGGATGCTCTGCCCAGTTTCTCATCCATCAGCTTGCACAAGATTTTCACCAGATCAATATTCTTCCACTCGTTAAAGCCACCGATATTATAGGTATCGCCTGATTTACCCTCATGGAAAATCAAATCAATGGCAAATGCGTGGTCTTTTACATACAACCAATCGCGTGTGTACAAGCCATCACCATATACAGGCAATGGTTTGTTGTTGATGATATTGTGAATGAAAAGCGGAATCAATTTCTCAGGGAAATGATAAGGACCATAATTATTCGAACAATTCGATACCACTACTTGCATGTGGTAGGTTTCTCCATAAGCACGCACAAAATGATCAGATGCGGCTTTACTAGCAGAGTAGGGAGATCTTGGATCATAGGCAGTTTGCTCAGTAAACAAACCAGTCTCACCCAATGTACCATATACTTCATCTGTAGAAATATGGTAGAAACGGTGTTGATCCAAATCAGCTTTCCAAAAGTTTTTAGCGGTATTCAGCAAATTCACTGTTCCAATCACATTGGTGTAGACAAAATCCAATGGTGATACAATAGAACGATCCACATGACTTTCTGCAGCCAGATGCACCACATCAGTGATATGGTGTTTCGCGAATACTGTTTCTAATGCAGTTGCATCTAACAAGTTCACACGCTCAAAACGATAGTTGGGTTTGTCTTGAATGTCTTTCAAGTTCTCCAGGTTACCTGCATAAGTCAATGCATCCAGATTCACAATCGTATAATCAGGATACTTATTCACGAATAAACGCACGACATGAGAGCCGATAAATCCTGCACCCCCTGTAATCAGTATTTTCTTTGACATAGTATTTAGTTCCAGTTTGTGTCTTTAATTAATTTGTATACCATCTTAATGCCTGTTGGCAGATCGATACTGGCTTTCCAGCCGAAACTGTTGATCTTGCTTACATCCATCAGTTTCCTGGGTGTACCATCCGGCTTTTCGGTATTCCATTTGATGCTGCCTGTATAACCAACGATACCTTGTATCAATTCAGCCAATTCCTTGATCGTTACATCTTCACCCGTACCAATATTCACCAGTCCCTGCTCACTGTAATGTTCCATCAAATGTAAACAAGCTGTGGCCAGATCATCTACATGCAGGAATTCTCTTCTCGGACTACCCGTACCCCACAATTCTACTTCGGGTAAATTGTTACGCTTGGCTGTAATGAACTTACGCAGCATGGCGGGTAGCACATGGCTCTTCTCCAGATCGTAATTATCATTCGGGCCATAGAGATTCGTGGGCATCGCCGAGATAAAATTGCAACCATATTGTGCGCGATAGCTGTCGCACAATTCAATACCAGCAATCTTAGCCACTGCGTAAGGCTGATTGGTGTATTCCAGATAACCACTAAGCAGGTATTCTTCCTTCAGCGGCTGAGGCGCCAGCTTGGGATAAATACAAGATGAACCTAGGAACAATAATTTCTTCACCCCATTCAGATAACTGTGGTGGATGATATTACTCTCCATCATCAGGTTATCATAGATAAACTCTGCGCGGTAAGTATTATTCGCTACAATACCGCCAACCTTTGCAGCGGCCAGAAAAACATAATCCGGCTTTTCTTGTGCAAAAAAATCCGCCACTGCCTGCTGGTTACGCAGATCTAAGTCCTTAGATGTTCTGGTAACAATATTGCTATAGCCTTCCTGCTCCAGTTTGCGCACGAGTGCGCTTCCCACCATTCCTCGGTGTCCGGCGATATAAATTTTAGCTGTCTTTTCCATTTCAGTCTATCTATCCAGTCTTTGGTCTTTTGTCTTTGGCCTTTAGTATGATATATACATGAATCTCTACTAAAGACCAGTGCCTAAAGACTAAAGACACTATTTAGGCTTTAAGATACTTTCTCTTAACGCATTGACTCTTTTCTGAATCAAATGAAGTTGATCCATTAGTAAAGAAAAATCATTCGACTCACTTTTGTCAAAGCTGCTCACCAACTCAAGATATGTCTCCAACTCAAATGAGGAACCTAAGGCAATCTCCAAAAATCTTGCAAAATCAACTGAGGTCCTTCTGCTCGATCCTTCAGCAATATTCGCAGGAATAGATATTGCAACTCTCCTCATTTGAGCAACCAGCCCATATTTTTCTTCTCCAGGCAGGTGCTTTGTTACTTGATAAACAGTCTTTGCCAGTTCTATTGATTCTGTCCAAACCTCCAGATTCCTAAAATTTCTCATACTTGCTTAAAGTGCCTTTGGTCTTTTGTCTTTAGTCTTTGGTTCAAAAAACTTATAACTATTCTCAGATGCTACTATCAACCTAAACAAGCTAAAGACCAAAGACCAACCCCCAAAGACCTTCTTCTATTCAAATTCATTCTTAATCTGATACCCACTCTCTTTCAGCAACTGCTCCTTCTTGAACAACTCAGTATCACTTGCTACCATTTCCTTCACCATAGAAGCCAGCGTGTATTTGGGTTTCCAGCCTAACTTGGTTTGTGCTTTAGTGGGGTCCCCGATTAAGAGGTCCACTTCAGTAGGACGGTAGTATCTCGGATCTACTTTCACCACTTCCTGACCAATCTTGATCTTATCGTTACCGCCATTATTGACAACAACACCCACTTCTGCTTCGCCAGTGCCTTTAAAATCCAGCTCCACACCCACTTCTGCAAAAGCCATGCGTACAAAATCGCGGATATAGGTCGTCGTACCTGTTGCTACCACAAAGTCTTCTGCTGTATCCTGCTGCAGCATGAGCCACATCGCTTCTACATAATCCTTCGCATGGCCCCAGTCGCGCTGTGCATCCAAGTTGCCTAAGAAAATGGTTTGCTGTAAGCCCAAGGCAATCTTGGCTACACCACGGGTGATTTTTCTGGTCACAAAAGTTTCCCCGCGAATCGGTGATTCGTGGTTGAATAAAATACCATTGCAAGCATACATATTATATGCTTCACGGTAGTTTACTGTAATCCAATAAGCATATAGTTTAGCTACTGCATAAGGACTTCTTGGATAAAAAGGCGTAGTCTCACTCTGCGGTACAGCTTGTACCAAACCATATAACTCAGAGGTAGATGCCTGATAGAATTTGGTTTTCTTGGTGAGTCCGAGTAGACGAATCGCTTCCAATATTCTCAATGCACCAATACCATCGGCATTAGCCGTGTATTCCGGTGTTTCAAAACTCACGTGCACATGGCTCATAGCTGCCAGGTTATAAATCTCATCCGGCTGTACTTCCTGGATGATACGGATGAGGTTGGTACTATCCGTTAAATCGCCATAATGCAAATGCAAGTGCCTGTCTTCAATATGCGGATCTTCATAAAAATGATCGATACGCTGGGTATTGAACA
>DALYHN010000082.1:0-9121 GCA_031970875.1 Chitinophagaceae bacterium | reverse complement strand
CTCATGAAAGGCATGCTCACGCCAAACAGGCTAACAATCCATGTAATCAAATAAAACAGGGCAATACCCAAAGTAGCAGTCATCACTACAGCTTTGAACTTCTGCGTAGCCTGAATAACACGGAAATTATAGAGTAGGAACATCGCAATCGCCACACCAAAAGTGAGGCCCACGGCCTGCATCACGATACCGGGGTACTTTTCCGCAAACATGCTATTGATCACCACAGAAATGGCACCAATAAACAAACCTTGCAGAATGCCATAAGCAGGTGCCAGATAGCCAGCCCAATTGGGTTTAAAGCTGATGATCAAACCAGTGATCAATCCGCCAATTGCACCTACAATCATCAGGGTCATAGCCGTTTGCGGCTTCTCCTGCATGTAGAGGTTCCAGGTATACGCTGCACCGGCTACCACCATCAGCATCAGAAAACCGAACTTATTGATGGTACCGCGGATGCTCATCACACCGGCATTGTCAGCACTTGCCTGCTGTGCACGGTCAAACATTTTCTCTGTTAAAGTGGGGTTGCCCGACTTAAATAATGCCATACAATCGAATTTTGCACTCAAATGTAAGGAAACCGAGTATTCAAAGATGTTAAAGGCGGGTCTTTGGACTTTGGTCTTTAGCCTTTGGCTTAGGATACCCATTTTAGTCGCTTTCAGTTAGGTATGTTGGCTAGGTCACAGAAAAGGCAGATTCACAGGGTTAAGGCTGATTTTAAAGGCCCCAAAGACCAGCAGCCCTACTACGCCAAAGCTTCGTAGGGCGAGCCAAAGTCCAAAGACAATCAATCAAGCCACCTGAGAAAAATCATCTTTTACACGGCAAAACTTATATTAAATTCGTTCGATTCTAGTACAGAAAACAGTAAGTCACATGGCCATTAAGGAAGAAGTTCTACAGAATGTCGTGATCAAGTTCGCCGGCGATAGCGGCGATGGTATGCAGTTGACAGGACAACAGTTCACCAACAATACAGCCCTCCTGGGTATTGATCTAGCTACTTTCCCCGATTTCCCCGCAGAAATTCGTGCCCCACAGGGAACATTACCCGGTGTATCGGGATTTCAGATCCATTTCTCCAGCGAAAAAGTATTTACCCCCGGTGATCTTTGCGATGTGCTGGTGGCCATGAATGCTGCTGCGCTGAAAGTAAACCTGAAAAGCCTGAAAGCAGGTGGTAAAATCATTGCCAACACAGATGGTTTTGATGGCAAGAACCTGCGACTGGCCAACTACCCTGAAGGAGTGAATCCTTTGGAAGATGGCAGCCTCGATGGCTATCTGGTTACCAAGATTGATGTAACCAAACTTACCCGCGAAGCGCTGAAGGATTTTCCTGAGCTAGGCGTGAAAGAACGCGATCGTGCGAAGAACATGTTTGTACTGGGTTTCATCTATTGGATGTACAATAGAAATCTGGACAACACCATCGACTTCCTGAAAGAGAAATTCGGTAAGAAGGATGTGATTTTGCAGAGCAATATCAAAGTATTGCAAGCCGGTTATTTCTACGGCGATACGACAGAAACATTTACCACTCGTTATAAAGTTGAGCGTGCTAAACTACCTCCCGGTACTTATCGTAGTATCATGGGTAACCAAGCTTTGGCTTATGGTTTGATTGCAGCCAGCGAGAAAAGTGGCTTACCGCTTTTCTTAGGAACTTATCCTATCACACCCGCTTCAGATATTCTGCACGAACTGAGTAAATACAAAACTTTCAATATCCGCACTTTCCAAGCGGAGGATGAAATTGCCGGTGTAACATCTGCTATCGGCGCTAGCTATGGCGGTTACCTTGGTGTTACCACAACCTCAGGCCCTGGTATTGCCCTGAAAGGCGAAGCCATGGGTTTGGCGATGATGCTGGAAATTCCTTTGCTCATCATCAATATTCAGCGTGGTGGACCATCAACAGGTTTACCTACCAAGACAGAGCAGAGCGATTTGATGCAAGCGTATTACGGCCGTAATGGTGAAGCGCCTATGCCTATTGTTTCTGCATCTACCCCAAGCGATTGTTTCGATGCGGTGTATGAAGCCGTACGCATTGCTGTGCAACACATGACACCTGTGATTTTCTTAAGTGATGGTTATATCGCCAACGGTGCTGAGCCATGGAAATTCCCACAGTCGAAAGACTTGCAGCAAATTGAAGTGACATTCAAAAAAGCATTGGCTGAAGGCGAAGAAAAATTCCAGCCATATAAGCGCGATGAAAAACTCGCACGCCCATGGGCTATTCCCGGCACACCGGGCTTGGAACACCGCATTGGTGGTTTGGAAAAACAAGATGTAACAGGTAATGTTAGCTATGATGCAGACAACCACCAACACATGGTGAAAACACGTCAGGCTAAAGTAGATAAGATCGCTGATTATATTCCTTTGCAGACCATTGAGTGCGGACCAGCAAAAGGAAAAGTACTCGTACTCGGTTGGGGTTCTACGTTCGGTGCTATCAAGAGCGCTGTGATGGAACTGAACGCACAAGGCCATGCAGTTGCACATGCACACCTGCGTTACCTGCGTCCATTCCCTAAAAACCTAGGTGAGATCTTGAAGAACTACGATCATGTATTGGTACCTGAAATCAATAACGGGCAATTGATTCGCATCATACGCGATGAATTCCTTGTTGATGCAAAAGCATACAATAAAATTATGGGCGTACCCATTACGAAGAGTGAGCTGGTGGACACCATCAGCAAAATGCTGTAACCCCAATAGTGAGACTCCCAATACTTAAAGAAATAAGGGTAGCCGTTGGACTACCCTTATCTTTTATTTACAACTGTGTTTTATCAAAGCATTTATTTCACCTTGCGCAATGGTGAATATCCCTCTGAAAACAACAAGCCATTCTCTGCAGCTGCTTTAATTGTTTTCTTACCCTTACTATTGTTATTATAAGTATCCCATTCAATTTCATAATCCTCTGCTTGATTACCAAATACATCCCAGCCTTTTCTGCGACCTCTTGCAAATATTTCCAAAAAAGGACCCGGACTGCATCTTTCAATTAACTCATATAACTCGTCTGGTTTTCTTGAGTGCTCTTGTTTTTGCGTTCGAATGATATTAACTTGACTTCTTCCAGGGGCTAATGTTCGCATGCTTCCACGTATGCCAAAAAGAACAATTTCTGTTGTATTTCGAAAGTAAAAACCAACACCACGTCCATCAGGGCCTCCGTCCTTTCTAACTTTATGCCATATTATGTTCGATTTATACTGAAAGCCCCAAGCTTTCATTACCTCCAAACCTTCTTGCAAAAGTGCATTGGGCACCCATAAATATAGATGGCTACTATCTGCGGCTGCTAAAGAAACAGGTATCTCCATAATTTCCTCAAGAGATAATGTCCCATATCTATTTAATCGCTTATGCTCAGGAGCGACCTTGCCAGTTCGATTTGTGAATCGCCATGGTGGATCAGCAAGAATTGCCTTATACCCCTTATTCTCAACAGAGTTTACGAAATCTAAAGCAACAGATGACTTAAGATCAGCCTTAACAATTTTCATCATATAGGGTATTTGAAATTCCAAAAACAAGCAAAGGACAACCAGCACCACTACCACCTTCAATTCTAGGAAGAAGTTTTTTCATATGGGTAGTCGATGCTCCATATGAATCACCCCTGCCGAGTGAATTAAAAATTTCTTGCAAATGATCACATCTTGTAATAATTACACCAACGCTAATTGCCCTTAAATCAAACAAAAGTCTAAAGTTGTTTAAATCCCTATCAAAAAAGGGATCTTTATTATTCCACTCAATTTCTAAAGCAATTCGGTTCTTGTAACAATCGACTTTATGGGTTGGGGAGTCCATAGTCCTATCATCAACCTTAACTGAAGTTTCAAATTCCTTCTCAACCCAACCTCGCTGATCTAGGTACGTGTCGATAGCTTTCGCAACTTTTGATTTACCTCCACCCTTTTCTACAATCCAACTCTTACAAAGCTTGAACTGTTTTAATAGTTCAATAATGTCATCCCACTCATTTGGAAAATCGTGCTTGAGAATTGCACATGCATGTTTCCACTCATGCACTTCATATTTTTCCAAGATCTCCCGTGGTAAAAGTTCTGTTCCCATATTGCAATGTGAAAGCAAAATAAATACTTTTCCTAAATTTTTTAGGATTAATTGCTCCTATACGTGTGAATAACCATAGAACTTCATAAATTAATACAATCTTTTACATTGTTCAATTTCTTGAAACAATCTATCAAAGGATAAATAAAACAACAACACCATAAAATTCTATAAATCAAATATATACAAGACTTAAACTAATGTATATGGGTAAAATAGTCTATCATTTGTCTGTTGATGACGTACAAAATGTTTCGGAAGAAGAGCTTGGCAGACCTTTAAATGAACGAGAGCTCGAAGTCATTTGCAACAATTTAGGAGATCAAATAAATTGGTATGATGCCATAGCCGTAACAATTAATAACTATATCTCAGAAACAAAAAAGACTGCTTAAGCCTTGACCATTGATCAACTCCGTGAATATGCTTTGGCCAAGCCAGACACCGAAGAGACTTTGCCCTTTGGGCCGGATGTTTTGGTAATGAAGGTTTCAGGTAAAGTGTTTCTATTGATTTCCTTGGATACAGTCCCGGTACAGTTCAATGCCAAATGCGATCCTGAACGCGCGATTGAATTAAGAGAACAATACGCAACCATTCTGCCCGGCTATCACATGAATAAGCAACATTGGAATACCATCATTCTTGATGGCAGTGTACCAATGAAACTGGTAAGAGAATTAATCGATCATTCATACGAACTGGTTGCTAAAAAGAAGGCAACAAAAAAGCGGTGAATGTATCACCGCTTTTATATAGTAGGATTATCGCTCCCACAATATCTTCTTGCCGATAATCGGCGTATTATCTGTGTATTTAATCTTGTGTACTTCTACAATCCAGATATCACCGCGAAATATTGTAGCAATAGGATATTTTTTCAAGTACACTGACTTCGCCAAATCCAAAGTGCCTGCATCCGGCTGTTTAAACTTGCCCGTAAACTGAATGCCTTTTACGACCAGCTTATCAATCTTGTCAGGCAGGATTGTTCCTGCAACAGCCGTGTTTTGCAAAGCCTGTTCAATGTGCTTGGTATCAGGATCTGATTTGAAAATAAACCAATGATGGGTTGGTTCATAAGCAAAGTACACAGAAGCGCAATAAGGTGCATCCTTAACAGATGTAGCAAAATTGAGTACACTGGCCCCATCAATAAACTTGACAATTCTTTCATCTATCGCGGGACCATCAGCAGCTGTATAAGACATATAGAAAGGGTTGTTTGATTCGTATCTAAGATAAGGAAAAGCCTTGCCTACAACATGATATTACTCAGTTATTGTTTGCCTTGTTTGGCGAAATACTTACAAGCTGCTTGTAAACCGCAGCTGGCACATTTAGGTGTACGCGCTAAACAGGTATAACGACCATGCAGAATCAACCAATGGTGTGCTTTATGGACAAGATCGGCAGGAATTTCTTTGATCAATGCTTTTTCTACAGCCAAAGGTGTAGTAGCACTTGTGGGCACCAAACCAATACGATGGCTCACGCGGAACACATGCGTATCAACTGCCATATTGGGCTGCTGATCAATGACGCTGGTAATGACGTTTGCCGTCTTTCTACCAACACCGGGTAGTTTTACCAATTCATCCACCGTCATCGGTACTTCTCCGCCAAATTGCTCCAGCAACATATTGGCCATGCCAATGAGGTGCTTGGTTTTGTTATTGGGATAAGAAATGCTTTTGATGAGTGGAAACAAATCATCAAAACTGGCTTTGGCTAATTTCTGTGGTGTAGGATATCTGCGAAAGATAGCAGGTGTGGTCATGTTCACGCGCACATCAGTACACTGTGCAGAGAGAATGACTGCTACCAATAATTCAAAAGGATTGTCGTACAACAACTCCGTTTCCGCATTGGGTGCGTGTTGCTGGAAATAATCAATGACAAATTGATAACGTTGTTTTCTGGTCATGCTGCGCAAAGATACAGCAGGCAATTATCCGTGCGGCTTCTTACCCGTTTGGGCATAATCCAGTATGGCTTTGATGGATTTTTTGGAGGGACTTTTCAGCTTGAGCTTATCTAGCTGTTTGATGGTTCTTTCCAAAACCCGCATCCTGTCTTTGAGCACAACATCTTCTTCAATAGCAGCATCAATTGCTCTCGTTAATGCGGCAGCAGCGTCTTTATAGATATACAAAATCAGTTCCTCGTCCGTAAACTTTTTCATCATCTTCATCTTTTCAGGTGAGGGAATACGGACGCAGATATAAAACGATGGCTATTGTTAGAATATTGCAGGTTTATTGTTTTTGGGTGGAATCTTCTATAATGTAGATATCTTCTCCCTGTTTCTTCATGAGATAGCGTTCCCGGGCATATTTCTCCAGTGCAGCGGGATTGTTCTGTAAATCTTGTAACTCCTTTCTGGCTTTCTCTATCTCTGTTTCGTAGTACTTCTTCTTGGCTTCCAGCTTTTCCAGTTTTTGGCGCTCATCGCGCTGATCGAAGTAATTGCGTTCATCGAAAAACAACATCCACACCACAAAGAATGTGATGGCCAGGAAATACTTATTGGCAATGATGGGGATGATCTTTTTCATGAACAGTGGGCAAATTAGTGATTCGCCGTAAAATAAACATGGTTCACAGCGAATCGGATATCCACCGTGAACCATGTATGAACGAAATCGGCCTTAACTTATTTGCCGAACTTCAATTTTTTACCAGGATAAGTACCGGTATGGCCCAGCATTTCTTCAATACGGAGCAACTGGTTGTACTTAGCCATACGGTCTGTACGTGATGCAGAACCAGTCTTGATCTGACCGCAATTCAGGGCAACCGCCAAATCAGCGATGGTTACATCTTCTGTTTCACCGCTGCGGTGGCTCATAATGGTGTTATAACCATTGTGTTGTGCCAATGTAACGGCGTTGATGGTTTCAGTTACAGAACCAATCTGGTTCACTTTTACCAGCAAACCATTACCAATACCCTTATCGATACCGGTTTGCAGACGGTTTACATTGGTTACAAACAGATCATCACCCACCAGCTGGCACTTACTGCCAATGGCTTGTGTGAGGGCTTTCCAACCATTCCAGTCGTCTTCAGCCATACCATCTTCGATAGACACGATCGGATATTCCTTCACCCATTTTTCCCAATACTTCACCAGCTGTTCGCTGCTCATTTCCTTGCCGCTGCTTTTATGGAAAACGTATTTCTTTTTCTTCGCATCCCAGAGTTCTGAGTTAGCCGCATCCATGGCAATCACCATCTGCGTACCGGGCTTATAACCAGCAGCAGTAATGGCTTGCAATACAGTTTCAATCGCTTCCTCATTGCTTTGGATATTCGGCGCAAAACCACCTTCATCACCTACGTTGGTGCTATAACCCTTCTTCTTCAATACACTCTTCAGTGCGTGGAACACTTCCACACCCCAGCGCAAACCTTCGCTAAAGCTTGGTGCACCAACAGGCATCACCATGAATTCCTGAAAATCGATTTTGTTATCTGCGTGCGCACCACCATTCAGGATATTCATCATAGGCACAGGCAGTGTTCTTGCATTGGTGCCGCCGATATAGCGGAACAAAGGCATGCCAGCTTCTTCAGCAGCAGCTTTGGCAACAGCCATACTTACCGCCAGAATAGCATTCGCGCCCAGCTTACCCTTATTAGGTGTACCATCCAAATCAATCATCACCTGATCGATGGCAGCTTGTTGTGTAACATCATAACCAACAATCGCATCAGCGATGATATCGTTGACGTTCTTAACGGCTTTCAATACACCTTTACCAACATATTTTTTCTTATCGTTATCTCGCAGCTCCACAGCTTCGTGAATACCAGTGCTGGCACCACTTGGAACCGCAGCACGGCCCAATGCACCATCATCGGTTAATACATCTACTTCAACGGTTGGATTACCACGGCTGTCGAGAATCTGACGCGCATGTACTTCAATAATGTAGCTCATAATTGCTTGCTTTTTGATTCTTGGATACATCCCGGAGGACGGCTCTTTCGCAGAGCACGGCAATTTACAACATATTCACGGAAAGCCCTATGCCTGAGTAGTGAGTTGACGGAAGACTTCTTCCAAATTTAATCCGGCCGTTTGGAGGGAAGTGATGTTGAACTGCTGGGCCAATGCCAGTTCCAGCAATTCTTTGCGCAATTGATCAGGCGCATCTGTCTCAATCTGCCAGCGATGGGTATCCAGCTTATGTACATTGCGGCTATGCACCAAACGCTGCAGCCATTCTGCTTCCAGCGCTTCAGCAAAACCCACTTGCACCACTTGTTGCTGTTGTTGTTGCAGATTGGTGAGGTAATCATCCGCAACAATTTTGCCTTTGTTGATGATGATGATGCGATCGCAGATTGCCTGCACTTCCTGTAGAATATGCGAAGAAAATAAGACGGTTTTATCAGCGCCCTGCGCTTTAATTACCTGCCGGATTTCCTGAATCTGATTGGGGTCTAATCCGGTAGTAGGCTCATCCAGAATCAATACTTCCGGCTGATGAATCAGCGCAGCGGCTAATCCGGCTCTTTGTTTATAGCCTTTGGATAATTGTCCCAATTTTTTGTGCTGCTCTACCTGCAAACCGGTTAAAGCAATGACATCAGCGATTCGTTGTTTGGCTTGTGCCAATTGATGTACCCCTGCTATGAAAGCGAGGTACTCTTTTACATACATATCGTAGTACAAGGGATTTGATTCCGGCAGATAACCAATCTTTTTCTTGACAGCCAATGCATCCTGCACCACATCAATACCACAAACCGTTGCTGTGCCTGCATCAGGTTGCAGATAACCTGTAATCATTTTCATGGTGGTACTCTTGCCTGCGCCATTGGGACCTAAAAAACCAACGATCTCACCTTTCTTTAGCGAGAAGCTGATATTGTCCACTGCTTTCTGTGTGCCGTAAACCTTACTCAACGATTGTACTGATACCGACATGCGTCAAAAATAGCGGAAAGCCTTGGTTTGGTTATCCGCTATACTGTAAAAGCTTTGGTAAGAAAC
>DALYHN010000081.1:0-9182 GCA_031970875.1 Chitinophagaceae bacterium | reverse complement strand
TGAATGCCTATATCATGGGTAACGACTACTATGAAACCATTGAACAAATGAATGAAAATGTGAGCAAGGGTATTCCTAAAATTGGTATTGGTGAGCGATGCTATATTAAGGATGCTATTATTGACAAGAACTCACGCATTGGTAATGATGTGCGCATTAATGGCGGTAAGCATCTGCAGAACACAGACCACGCTTTGTATGCCATCAAAGATGGTATTGTAGTCGTGAAGAAAGGGGCAGTTTTACCCGATGGTTTTGTGATCTAAAGGCAATGCCGAAAAACTTGAAAAGCATCTCCAAGAGATGCTTTTTTATTGTACTTTTAGTCATTATGTAATTTGTACATATTAAACGATTGCTATGGCCCTTGGACAAACTCCCAATAATAGTTCTTCAGCCAACAAGCCTTTATTGAGCTTCTGGCAGATATGGAATATCAGTTTTGGCTTCTTAGGTGTGCAGATTGGTTATTCCTTGCAAAATGCAAATACCAGCCGAATACTTTCTGCTTTAGATGCTGATCCGCATCATCTTAGTCTATTCTGGTTAGCAGCACCATTGGCCGGATTGATTGTGCAGCCCATTGTAGGGTTATCCAGCGATAAAACCTGGACAAAGCTGGGTAGACGCATACCGTTTATTTTAGGTGGTGCAATTGTTTCTGCTGGCGCTATGTTCTTTATGCCCAATTCAGAACATTTTGCTGCATTACTGGCCCCGCTGATTTTTGGCGCAACCATGCTGCTCTTGATGGATACCTCCTTCAATGTAACCATGCAACCATTTCGTGCTTTGGTTAGCGATATGGTGCCGGATAGTCAGCGTAACAAAGGTTATTCCATTCAAAGCTTCCTGATTAATGCGGGTGCTGTTGTTGGTTCTTTGTTGCCGTTTATTTTAACCAGTCTGGGGGTTGCTAATGAACCTGCTGAAGGGCAGAAAGTAGCACCTACTGTTGTTTGGTCGTTTTACTTTGGTGGAGCTGTTTTGTTGTTGAGTGTGTTGTGGACTTCCTTCCGCACAAAGGAGTATCCTCCAGCAGAATACGCCAAGTACAATAATATTTCTGAAGAAAAAGAAGAGAAGCAGAGCTTCATGCAACTGCTGGTGAATATTCCAACCGCCATGTGGCAATTGGCAGTAACACAGTTCTTCTCTTGGTTTTCACTTTTCCTGATGTGGGTGTACACTACGCAAGGTATTGCCCAGCATATCTGGGGTGTAACCGATCCTAAATCGAAAGAATTCAATGAAGCCGGTAACTGGACGGGTGTCATTTTCGCGGCATACAGTGTATTTGCAGCTTTGTATTCACTTGTGCTAACTCCATTGGCGGATAAATTCGGTAGAAAAAATACGTATGCAATTTCATTGTTAGCTGGTGGTATCGGCTTAATCTCCATGATGTTTATCGAAGACAAAAACTTACACTTTGTATCCATGGTAGGCGTGGGTATTGCATGGGCTGCTATACTGGCAATGCCTTATGCAATACTTTCCTCTTCTTTACCAGCAAAGCAAACAGGTGTGTACATGGGTATCTTTAATATTACCATTACCGTTCCCCAAATTGCAGCAGGATTGTTGGGTGGGGTAGCGTTAAGCTTACTGAATGAGCAAGCAATCAATGTGATTGGCTTATCCGGAGTTTCCATGCTACTAGCTGGCATTTTTGCAAAACTGGTTATCAAATCTGATTAATACCTTTATAGTCCCCCGCTTATTAAATCAACAACCATGAAAAAAATCTTCTTTTCAGTGCTGCTGTTTAGCGCTGCCGTTGCGGTTAAGGCTCAGGACTTTGATGTGATTCTGGCCGGTTCAAAAGCCGATGCCAATAAGTATTTAGAAAATTATTTGCGTCCGTTTGGAGAGGGGCAAATCTATAACATGGCCAGAGGCTGGAGCAGTACCGCTAAGGCGCATAAATTTTTGGGGCTGGATATTTCAGTTAACGTGCAGGCAGCTATCGTGCCGGATAAGCTGCAGAGTTTCAGCTTCAAGAATAGCGAATACGGCACTTTTGCTTTAGCGGGTGGAGCTACAAGCACCAATCTGCCTACTTTCTTAGGTGGTAAAACAACACAGGATATTAATGTAACCACAACAGTGAACGGACAGTCAGCTAGAACGACATTCCGCGCGCCGGAAGGTATTGGACAGGATATGAAGGACGCTGTTGGTTTTGTGGCTGTTCCTTTGCCAGTAGCGCAAGTAGGTATTGGCTTTATCAAAAACACCGATATCAAAGTGCGTTATTTCCCACAAACTAGTTTTGATGGTGTGAAAGTGGGTGTGTTTGGTGTGGGCATTCAACACGAGTTCTCTTATTTGCCAATCATTAAGAAAGCACCATTTCTGCGTTTAGCTGGTTTGGTGGCTTATAATAAGGTTACTTCAGAATATGATCTTTCAGGTGGTGGTCTTGCTGGATCTAATCAGCGTACCGCAGTTGATATTTCTGCCTTAACTGTTCAGGGTATGGCTTCTGTGAAGTTCCTGATTTTTGAAGTGTATGCTTCTGCCGGCTTTATTGCTGGTAACAGCAACATGGGCGTTAAGGGCAGTTATACCGTTACCTATACTGGTCCTCCTCCCGGTAACCAACCGGTTAGTGCAACCATTACAGATCCTGTTGATTTAAAGTATAAGCAAAGTGGGTTTACCAATACTTGGGGTTTACGCCTTAATCTGGCTTTCCTCAAAATATATGCAGATTACACTTTTGCCAAGTACAATGGAGCGGGTGCAGGTATCGCATTGAGTATTCGTTAAAAACAATCATATGTTAGGGAAAAGAGCAGGCGTATTATTGTTGGCATGTTTGCTGACAGGGGGGCTGTATGCCCAGATTAATGTGTATCCAACCAATTGGTGGGTGGGTATGAAGTGGAATAAAGTACAGTTGTTAATCAAAGGCAATAGCAAAGATTTTGCGTCTGCATCATGCAGTGTCAAATATCCGGGTGTACAAATCACCAAAGTACATCAGTTGGATAATCCCTTATACCTAGCTGTTGATATTACCATTAGTCCTGCTGCTAAACCCGGTAAGATCAATTTTGAATTTTCCAATAAGCAGGGTAAGCAAACTGTTGCTTGGGAATTGAAGCCTCGCCGCTCAGGCAAGGGCACCGCTTTCGCGCAAGGTGTAAAGCAGAAAGATTTTGTTTACCTCATTATGCCTGATCGTTTCCGCAATGGTGATTATACCAATGATCGTATTGCCGGTATGCGCGATCAAACCCTAAATCGCGATTCAGTATATCACCGCCATGGTGGCGATTTACAGGGTGTAATCGATGGATTGGATTATTTACAGAATCTTGGTGTTACAACTGTTTGGATGACACCTGTTTTAGAAAATGATATGCCTGATAGAACAGAGCATGGATATGCGATCACTAATCATTACAAAGTTGATCCAAGACACGGAGGTAACGAAGCCTATAAAAAACTGAGCGATGAATTACACAAGCGTGGCATGAAATTGATTCAGGATGCGGTATACAACCACGTTGGTGTAAAACATGAATTTGTATTAGAGCAGCCTACAAAAGATTGGTTGAATCAATGGCCACAGTATACCAATACCAATTATAAAGATCAGCTACTGTTTGATCCTTATGCTTCTCCCGCTGAAGCGGCAATTATGGAAAAAGGTTGGTTTACAACACAGATGCCAGACCTCAACCACAACAATCCGTACGTGGCAAATTTTCTGATTCAGCATGCATTGTGGAGTGTGGAAGAGTTTGGTGTTGATGGCTGGCGTATTGATACCTATATCTACAATAACCTGCCCTTCATGAATCGTTGTAACAAAGCGTTGCTGGATGAATATCCTAAGATGACGATGTTTGGCGAAACATGGGTGCATGGTACTGCTAATCAAGCTTATTTCGCTGAGAATACTTTTCAAACTGCATTTAAGAGCAATCTGCCTGGTGTTACAGATTTCCAAACCTTATTCTATGGTATTCTTCCTGCATTGAATCAGCCATTTGGCTGGACAGAAGGCGTGAATAAGCTCTATACAACTTTGAGTAACGACTTTCTCTATAAAGATGCCAGTAGGAACTGCATTTTCTTAGATAACCACGATCTCAACCGTTTTTTCTCTGAGGTAAAAGAAGATATTGGTAAAATGAAGATGGCACTGGCCTGGTTACTCACCAGCAGAGGCATTCCACAATTATACTATGGTGCAGAAGTGTTGATGAAAGGAGAGAAGAACCCGAATGACGGCTGGGTAAGATTGGATTTCCCCGGCGGATGGAAGGGCGATCAGAAAAATGCTTTTACTGGCACAGGCCTTACCGCAGATGAACAAGCTATTCAGCAATACACAGCCAAGCTGGCGAATTTCAGAAAGCAATCAAGTGCTATTGGAACAGGGAAGATGATGCAATACTTACCTGTAGATGGTTTGTATATCTACTTCCGTTATGATGCCAAGCAAACGGTGATGTGCGTAATGAATACGGCCGATAAAGACATGAAGGTTGACTTTGCTAAGTATGGCGAAAGAACCAAAGGCTTTACTGGCGCTAAGGATGTGACTACAGGTAATACAGTGGGAAGCAATTTTACCATACCTGCAAAACAAATGTGGGTGTTGGAATTGAAATAAGCTGATACTTATTTGACAAAAAAATCCCCCTGTAGCATTGCAGGGGGATTTTTTTATAAGGAGAATCGCCACATCAATGCAGCGCCTTCTTTACCCCAATCTTTAATTGCTTTTTGCATATCGCTGCCCAGCTTGGTCCAGGTTGTTTTCTTTCCTTTTTGTACCGGGTTTAATTGAATACTGGAAGGCGTGCTGAGTTCTACTTTTGTTGCAAACCATGTAACGGAAAGTCTTGGCACAGCTAAGCCTAAAATCATGCCGGGTAAGCCACCAAAACTTTCTGGTCCGCTGCTCACCAGTATTTGATCTGTGTAAAAAGCAACGATATAAACAGAATCACAAATCTTGGTCACTGCTTTACGGCATTCAAATCCGGCAATATCCCTGGTTTCTTCAGTGATACGCCATTCCAAGTTACGGGCGCTGTCTTGTATCAGATAGGTTTGTTCAAACACATCCCGCTGGATAGATACTTTCTTGTTATTGAGATCCTGTATGAGTACATCTGTCTCACTAGGTTTGCTATTCCACAAGTACTTATTATCCGTGTTTTCTTTGGCTAATTTGTACACACTGCGATCTGCTGTAAACTGTAGTTCAAATACATCAGAGACAAACTTGGGAATACTCTTCTTGATCTCTTTCACCCATTCATTCTCGCCTTCATTTTCGAATGAGCGATGTTGGTTGGTTTTACGTTCATATTCGATTCGTCCGCTACCAATAAAGCGTGATTGTGCTTCTGTAAGCAATACTGTTAGGAGTAGTATGGTGGTGATGATGCATTTCATAGTACTATACTTTTAGAATCCTTTTGGTTCTGCGCCGTTTTTGCTAAAGTTGTATGTAAGTGCCAGCATGCCGAATCTGCGTATGGCTTGCTGTGTGGTTTCTGAAATAAAGTTGCTGCTGATATTTCGGTTGATGCCTAGGTTCTGATTAAAGATATCGTTCACGCGAAACTGTACCTGCCAACTTTCTTTCTTATCTATAGATTTCTTCACTGAACCATTCAGCAACACTACATTTCTTTGATTTGCAAAAACGGATGTCTTTTGATAGAAGTCAATATCGCCATCAAGATTGATATACCATTTCTTTGGTAGTTTCATTTCCATATTGAAGTTGGCGTTGTAATTCCAAAAACGGGTGATATTGTTGGGGTTGATGGATGATTTGGAATAGTTGTTTATGGCACTGATATTGAACCAGTAGTTGATCCATTTGTCGCCCCAATAGCCTGAGCCAATACCCAAGCGGATATTTCTGCTATCATTCACGTTTTCCTTGCCATCAACAATATTGACAAATCTGTTGATAGAAGGGTTGAAGTCAAAATTGAGGTTGAATGAAGGGAACAACTCAAATCCATAGCTCGACCACATGTTGAAGTTGTAATTGCCATTCACATTAACAGCTTGGTTAATTCTTTTACCTGTGGTTTTGTCAATAGTATTTGAATTGGTAATGGCATTATTGACAAAGCTATAGTTAGCACTCAGATAAAGATTTTTACTTTTCAAAACTTTATAGTCGCTAAAGAAAAGTTCAAAATTGTTTCTGAATTCTTGTCCAAGATTAGCATTACCTATTGTTAGGTTAAGCGGGTCTGTATTATCGATGATCGGGTTGATCTGCTGTAGACTTGGATTTCGTGTATTACCGTTATAGCGTAAACCCAATCTTGTTTGTTTTTTGATTTGATAATTGAAATTGGCAGCTGGTAAGAAATTGGTGAAATTGGCTGATCTGTTGCGGTTCTTACGCAGGTCCTCGATATTGAATTGTACGCTACCAACACCAGTTCCAATTGAGAAGTTGATTTTTTTGTAGTTATATCGGATATTGAATCCGCCTGTATGTCCAAAGTTGTTAAATACAAAGTGGTTACTAAGAGAGTCAACCATTGTTTCATATTTTCCGGCACCATTAACACCACCTTCTAGTGTATTTCTTTCTGCATTGTTTCGATTATTCTCAAATCGATAATTTAATTCTAACACGGTATTCTTAGCAATAGGCTCAGTATAAGACACTTTAGAACTTAAGCCGGAAATATTTTCATCATTGGTCTTTTTCTGATCAATTCTAGTGGTGTTTACTCCGCCGGTAAAGAATGTATTGGTTGCAAATAAGAAACCATCACCCGTTCTTCTAGTACTATTGATATCGGCATTGATAGAAATAGTCCTGCCTTTTTTCTTGAATCGCTTTCTCCAGAAAATATTGGCAATCAAGTTTTGCTCGTCAGACTCCATGATGGTTTGTCGGCTAGTTTCATTCAATTTAAAGCCCTTGCTATCTAAAGAACTTCCTGTGAAGCTATTGTTACTGCGATTATTGATCATAGAGCCAGTACCAATGATTTTTAGATTGCTGGTTGAATCAATCTGCCATTCGTAAGTACTGCGTAAGCGATTTCTCCTTTTCAGGTTATTAAAGCTTTGGTCGCTGTTGTTTACAAAGAAGCTACCATCGGGTAGGAGGGTTTGTGTGGTACTTGTATTAACACCATTCACACGCAGGTCATTAAATTGGTAAGTGTTAACACTATTGTGTTTATCCTGATTCCATTTATTGCTAAAGTGCAGTCCACCTGTGGTTGAGTTGGGAAGGCCGCGGCCCCAGCTGAAATCATCTCCATTTGACCACATCATAATACCGCCATCCTCTGTCATTTCCGTTTGCGTATTCATGTCCTCTCCATAATTCCTACGTTCACTCCAGTTAAGTGTTTCATAGCGGGTGTTGTCTGAAGTAATATAGGCTGCAGCTTTTTTCTTGCCTTTGAAAACATTGAGCATGGTCTTGCCATAACGATACCGGTCAAAATCGCTGCCCGCCTCTACTTTACCGAAATAGCCTTTCTTCTTATCCTCTTTTAATACAAGGTTTAATGTCTTGGTCTTTTGCCCGTCATCTATACCGGTAAACACAGCCTGATCACTTTTTTTATCAAAGGATTGCACTTTCTCCACGGCGTCTGCTCTTAGATTCTGAGTAACAACTGCGGGATCATCGCTAAAGAACTCCTCGCCATCAACCAATACCTTCTCTACTTTCTGTCCTTGCGCGCTAATTTCTCCCTTACCATTTACCGTGATACCGGGCAGCTTACGCAACAGCTCCTGTACATTGGCATTGGCGCTTACGCGAAAACTATCGGCTCGGTATTCTGTAGTATCGCCACGCATTCTAATCGCAGAAATTTTCTGCTTTACGATCACTTCCTCTAAAAGTTTGGCCTTGGTCATCAGTGGAATATTGCCAAGGTCTTTGGAATGAGTATCGTCAATGGTTAATTGATCAAGATAATCTGCATAATTAGGGTAGCTTACCAATATGAGAAATTTGCCATTGGGTACTCCGTTCAATTGAAAATTGCCCTGTTGATCTGTACGTACATATTTGATTAGTACAGAGTCCTTGGGTCTTAGCAGAGACACAACGGCATTGTATAAGACTTGTTTGTTCAGTGTATCGGCTACAGAACCTTTCAATAGGTTTTCTTGAGCGTTTGCTGTGAAAGCAAAGCAGAGTAGCCACAATAGTGCAGCAGTTTTTCGCATAAGCAGGGTTGCTAAATCAGTTGTTTGATGTAAAATGCACAAATAATGTTTAGATTACATACCGGCTATCAGATTTAACAAAAACCTCTCAGTTGTATTTTGTGGATGGTTTGTTAAATGGATATCCGGTCATCATCACTAAGAGTAGTTACCATGAAAAAAGTTGCAGCGAACGCACATAAAAAATTTGAAGAAATACATTTTGTTGATACACAGCAACCAGTTTGGAACTATTCCTTATTCTCAGATGATGATATTCGAAATTTTCAACAGGGCACACATTACAGGTTGTACGAATTGCTTGGTAATAAGCAGCTGACAGTCTTAGATACAACAGGTACTTATTTTGCCGTTTGGGCACCCAATGCTACAGCGGTCTCTGTGATTGGCAATTTCAATAATTGGACGCCCGATTTGCATCCCCTCAAAGTGCGTTTGGATAGTTCAGGTATTTGGGAGGGCTTTATTCCGAATGTTGTAAGAGGTGAGTCGTATAAATACCACATTCACGGCTATAAGGGCCTAAAATTGGATAAAGGCGACCCATTTGCGCATTTTTGGGAGAAGCGTCCTTTAACAGCCTCTATTACCTGGGATACCTTTTATGAGTGGAAGGATGAAACATGGATGACAACTCGTAAAAAGCACAATGCTTTAAATGCACCTTATTCCGTGTATGAAGTGCATCTGGCTTCTTGGATGCGTCCAGATAAACATGATGAGGAAACATACAATAGCTATCAGGAAATAGCGGCCAGATTGGTGCCTTATGTACAGGATATGGGCTTTACCCACGTAGAGTTTCTACCTGTTATGGAGCACCCATTTGATGGTAGCTGGGGCTATCAGGGTATCGGTTTTTTTGCGCCAACAAGTCGTTTCGGTGCGCCTCAGGATTTTGCGTATCTCGTTGATGCCTTACATCAGGCGGGTATTGGGGTTATTCTGGATTGGGTGCCTTCGCATTTTCCTTATGATGC
>DALYHN010000080.1:0-9222 GCA_031970875.1 Chitinophagaceae bacterium | reverse complement strand
ATGTTCGAAACAGAGTTTGGTGCTATCGCCTCAGATAATCCGGATGATAATAAAGTGTACCTGCGTCCTGAAACAGCGCAAGGTATATTCGTGAACTTTCTAAACGTGCAGAAGACTGCCCGCATGAAAGTGCCCTTTGGTATTGCACAGGTGGGTAAGGCTTTTCGTAATGAGATTGTTGCCCGTCAGTTCATTTTCCGCATGCGCGAATTTGAACAGATGGAAATGCAATTCTTTGTACGTCCCGGTACAGAAGGTGAGTGGTACAAGTATTGGAAAGAAGCGCGCTTGCAATGGCATTTAAGTTTAGGACTGCCCGCAGAAAAATATCGTTACCATGATCACGTGAAGCTGGCGCATTATGCGAAGGAAGCATGTGATATCGAGTATGAATTTCCTATTGGTTTCAAAGAAGTAGAAGGCATTCACTCCAGAAGCGATTTCGATCTAATGCAACATCAGACATACAGCAAGAAAAAGCAGCAGTATTTTGATGCCGATGTAGATCCCGCTACTGGTAAACCTTATGGCAACTATGTACCTTGTGTGATTGAAACTTCAATTGGTTTGGATCGTATGTTCCTGCTGATCTTATCACACGCTTATGATGAAGAAACCATCAATAAGGAAGATGGTTCCACCGATAGCCGCGTAGTGTTGCGTATTCCTAACAAATTGGCGCCGGTGAAATTGGCTGTGTTGCCATTGACTAAGAAAGATGGCTTACCAGAAATTGCACGTGATCTAATGGATAGCTGTAAACCATTCTTCCGTTGTTTCTACGAAGAGAAAGATGCAATTGGCAAGCGTTATCGCAGACAGGATGCGATTGGCACACCATTCTGTGTTACCATCGACCATCAAACCAAAGAGGATGGTACTGTCACCATTCGTTATAGAGATACCATGGAGCAAGAACGTATCTTATTGAGTAAGGTTCGAGATTTAGTAATAGAAGCTACTTTATAAAAAAACTCCCGCAACATTGCGGGAGTTTTTTATCCATACAATTCGAGGTGAATATCTTTTTTGTCGTAGCCTAGTTGCAATATTCTTTGCTTGGCCTCATCTACCATATTCTTCCAGCCACATAGATAGAAATGTGCTGGTCTTAGATGTAAGCTTTCTTCGGCTTCATGCATCATCTTCTTCGTTAGTGCCAAGTCTTCATATACATTGTGCACATAGCCAGTTCTGGAGCGATGGTGCTTGCCGGGTGCTTCTTCTCTCGAAAAAACAGGATGATAGTGAAAGCCTTCCAGCTTATGCTCTAACTCAATTAATGATGTTTCATAGAGCACATCATCATATTTCCTACAGCCAAAGATCAGGTGAATGTCTTTGTGTGGAATTTGCTTGTTGAAGATATGGTGCACCATAGCGTTGAAAGGTGCAATGCCGGTGCCAGTGCAAATTAGGTAAAGATCCTTTTCAATGTTTTCGGGTAAGGTGAATTTGCCTTGTGGACCTCGCAATGAAATCACTGTGCCAACACCTGCTTCATCAAAGAGATAACTAGTTCCAGCACCGCCTTCTAGTTTCACAATAATGAGTTCAAAAGTATTGGTGCCATCTGGCGCTGAAGCAATGGAGTAACTTCTCCAGCGTTTGTTTTTTTGTTCGTGAATGGGTAGGTCAAGTGTTACAAACTGACCGGGTTCGTAATCAAATACATCTAGTTCAGGAACCTGAATCCAGAATTTTCTGGTATTGGCAGATTCATTTTCTATGTGAACAATGGTTCCATTTCTCCATGGTTGTAGCATAAGGCTTGCTTAAGTTTTATGATCCACTAATGGGTTGTAGCAGTTTGATTTTTGGTAGCGTTGCTGTTAGAATGGGTTGATTTTTTGAAGAGAATCGAATTACCACATCATTTGTCTTTACCAATTTTCTGATGGCGCTAATTGGCTGAATCCCTTTAATGGGTTCTGAAGTAATAAGCACACGCCATACATCAGCACTTGTTGAAGGTACGAGGGTGTCTGGTGCATTTTTTCCTCTTGGAATCAATAA
This sequence comes from Chitinophagaceae bacterium, assembly GCA_031970875.1. Taxonomy (GTDB): domain Bacteria; phylum Bacteroidota; class Bacteroidia; order Chitinophagales; family Chitinophagaceae; genus JAFLBI01. Next base: position 7,206 of record DALYHN010000080.1, on the reverse strand, counting down.
AGGATTGGCACTTACTTTTTCAAGTTTTACAGCATACAGTTGTTGCTTTAGCCAGAAACGATGCAGTGTAATATTACTCATGTTGCTTACAGCAATATAAAACTGATAATCAGCAATACGGCCTTTGGGGTTGGTGCCATCTGCTTTGATCACTCCATCTACATTGATTTCACCTACAGGAGCTACACCGCTGATATTGGGTATATCGTATGCAAATACGCGGATGCTTTGCTTTTGTGCAGATACTGAAAATGCAATGATGGATATGATGAAGCTGAGGATGGTCTTACGATACATGTGGGTAGGTATTAGTATAAAAATAAAAAAAAGAGACCGATGTGGTCTCTTTTCAGTGAATTAGTTTTTGATTACTTTCTGTAGGCTTCGATACTTTCTGTTATCGCTGGTTATTTCAATCACATAAGTACCCGCTGCAAAGCGTTGCAAAGGCAGCGTACCATCAGCATAAGCTACATTATTTTGATAGACAACCTGTCCCCCAATATCTAATACACGAACAGACATATTTCTAACACCTGTAGCATTACCTACGAGGTAGTTGAAATTGCCTCTGGCAGAAGATGGCTGTATGCTTCTGATAAAGTTTTTATCATTCACAATTGTATTCAATGCAGTTGGATTATTGGGGTTGAAATTAGCTCCACCAAGTTCACAGAAATACATTCCGTTTCCGTGTGTACCAACCAGCAATACATTATCCTCAGGGCGGTAGTCCATTGTTGTTACCACAGAGAAATTAATCAGTGCTGGCGCTTCTCTTGTCCATGTAATGGGCTGACTGGCTTCAAGCCTATATCCCATATTTTCACAGCTATACAAGCCTACAGAAGTACCAATATAGTATTCAGATGAAGTTGTTGTACCTGTTTTCTTTGCTACAATGACACAAGAACGAACAGAGGGTGTTGTTAAATTGCCCTCAGCATTAAACCAAACAGGTGTTGCTGCTTTGGCATTGCGTGTCCACCAAACACTAGTTGCATTGTAGTTAGAAACTACTGCCATAATCTCATTGTCGTTGTTTGGATTTACTGCAATGTCCTGAACGTTTCCTGTTAGCCCAACTGGTGTAATATCTATTGGACTTGTTGTTACGCTTGCATTCAGGTAATCATCAAGTCTGTATACTTTGCCATTGGTAGTACCAAGATACATTGAATGTGAGCTTAGGTATGGTCCCCACGAGAAATCAATGGTTCTAATAGCAATTGTACTGCCTCCTGCTGCGTTCACTGCGTTTTCTACTCCTGTCATACGGTCCCATCCATTGCTTGTAGTTTGCGTTACAGTACTTGCCTGAGTGGTTCTGAATAGTCTGTTGTAGTTTACGTAGAACAATGCTTCAGAATTGGCGTGGCTGAGTTTGAAAACTGTTACAAACTCACCATATCCACTGCTGGGGTTGCTTTGTAATTGATCATTAGGTGGTCTGATGGAGACTTGTGTAGTAGTAAAATAGTTTAAAGCATCATCCCTAATCATTGTACCCGTTTGAGCACCGAGATAGAGTGGTTGTTTGCCGGCGGCGATTTTACCAATGTCTACAGAAACGCCATCGCCACCGCCTACCATTTCATGATCATTGATGGTAGGTCTGTAGCTGGGACGATTACCCATATTAAGTGATGCATCACGATAATGCGAACCATTGTCCTGAGCGCCACCAAAGAAATTATTCTTACCACTTTCAGGATCAATTGCCACATGATAATATTGAAGTGTTTGGTAATTCCTGAGATAAGTCCAAACAACAGGTGTAGCAGTGATATCTTCTGTAACCTGTATACCGCCATCATTACCACAGAACAATCTTTTCGGATTGGTTGGGTCAAAAGCGAAGCAGTGAATATCAGGGTGACTATTTGGATAAAAGCCAAATGGATTATTTGTAGAACCAGAGCTACTACCAAAGCCATAACCACCAATCCAGTTTACAGTATTCGTGGCAAAAGAGTCTACGGATCTGAAAAGTACAGTACCACCAATCAGCATCAGTCTTGGGTCGTCTGGCTTAATAGCCACGCACATATTGTAGCCACCTTGTAAGGAAATGGGGTTTCTTAAATTAGAAAATGAACCTGAGATACTTGGTGCATTGGATGATCGATTGGTCCAAACAGGGTTGGCTATATCACTCACGTTGCAGCGGAATATATCAAGTTCGGGTTGTAGAGTGGGACTAGCCTGCGACTTACCATTCTCGTAAATAGCATACAAGGTGTTTTCGCTTCCAGGAACTAAATGTAATAGTATCCTTCCCCACGTTGCTGTTGTAGATTCATTGACAATCCAGCCAGTAGGCGTATCGTTTGCGTTACCGCCAAGTAATGTCCACGCACCTGAATTACCTGTTGTAGAGGCCCATACACCACGATTACTTGTATTTCTTGAATGAAAAGCAGCGTAGATTCTTGTACCAGTACTATTAATAACAACGTCTGTGTTACCCGTTGCACTAGACCCTCCTAATGCACCCATTACTGCAGTCCAACTTGTACCACCGTTTTGTGAACGTTGTATGGTATTTTGACAAGCGGCATAAATATCACCATTGGCTGGGTTAACCACAATTTTGTGTACTAGATCAAAAGCATTGTCAAATGAAGTTAAGCTGCCACCTTGTGTACTAGTGAGTGGTGTCCAGGTTTTGCCATTATCAGTTGATTTGAAAATGCCATGCCCAAGATAAAACGCACCTGTGCCAGATGTAGAGTTACCCAAAGCTTCTCCAGTGCCCGCATACCAAGTGTCTTGAAAACCGGGACGAGGATCTTGAGCCAAACTTGTTAAGCTATGGATTTGCTGATCTGGCCCTACGCGTGTCCAAGTATTACCGCCATCTTCAGTGCGCATTACACCGCTGCTCACAGAGCCGGCAAGAATCACTCTATTGGTAGTGCCATTATAGCGTGTATCAAAAACGATGACTCTTGTTCTGCCCCCAACATTATAAGGTCCTGCTTCTTGCCAGTTATTACTTGCCCCTGCAGTTGTTTCGGTGCCACCTGCTTCTGAAACCCATAGATCGTTGGCATTGCGAAATGGTTTCATAGGCGCACTCTGCGCCTCTCTTAATTCTGCATTCCAGATGCCATCAGGGATTTTTCCTGTTCTGGGGTCCTTGAGCATATTGTATTCGTAAGCAGCACGTTCTGCCTGCATCACTGATTTATAAAAACCACTTTCTTCTTCCTCATCTTCGCTACGCAATAAGTTTTTTTCAACTTTTGGCTGTAAGAGTAATACGCAAGCCAATGAGAAACCTGCAGATAGTAAACCCAGGATAAGACCTTTTTTCATACACGTACTTTGATCGTCTGAAGATATTGATTGTTTGGGTTTATGCAGCCTCTTTGTGTAAGATTTTGCCCCTGTTTGTCCGCAACTTTTCTGCACAGTGATTGTTAGCTGCAGTACATTTGCGCCGAGGTTATGAATTTGCGTGTTCTGTTAGATGCCTATTTGCAATCCCCCCGGGTTTTACAGCTCGCGGACAGGTTACGTATTGCCCATGCCGAATACCTTGAGGGTCAAACAGAAAGGATAGGGCTATCTAATCTACGCGGTAGTAGCGCCGAGTTTTTGGTTACAGCCATTTTTCAGCATCCTGCTTGTGCTGACCTCAATCATTTGGTAATTCTGAATGATGCGGAAGAAGCCGCCTATTTTCATAACACGCTAGAGAACCTCACTGATGCGTTAGACCTCTTCTATTTCCCCGCCTCATTCAAGAATAGACGCAATTTTCGATTGCTGAACAGCTCTCACGTGATGCTGCGCGCAGAAATGCTGACGCGATTATCCAGAGGAGGAAATAAAAAAATTATTGTTACTTATCCGGAAGCCTTATTTGAAAAAGTGGTTTTGCCTGAAACACTCAGCAAGAACATCATTCAAATCAAAACAAACGATACACTCAATCTGGAAAGCTTGATGGAGCTTTTCGTGATGTATGGATTTGTGCGCACCGATTTTGTGTACGAGCCCGGCCAGTTTGCACTTCGCGGTGGTATCCTAGATATTTATTCCTTTGGTAATGAGAAGCCCTATCGTGTAGAGTTATTCGGTAATGAGGTAGATAGTATCCGCATCTTCGATCCGGAAACACAGCTAAGTGAACGAAAGCTATTGCAAGTCAATATCATCCCGAATATTGAAACACAATTCGAGAGTAAGGAAAAAGTGTCTTTGCTAGAATTCTTGCAAAGTAACACTGTTGTTTGGCTGAAGGATTGGGACGTGATTCTGGAGAAAATTGCAGAGCAGGAAGAAGACCTCGCTGCATTTACTTCATTACATCCGCAAGCTGCGCCTGAAGCAGAGGATACAGAAGAAGTGAAATACCTCAAAGATGTTAACCCCGCCGACTTTCTGCCGGCTAGCACTTTTGAGCGTCAGGTGTTGCAAAGACATTTGGTAGAATTTGGTTACAAGCCACAACTAGCGCAGTTTGATATCAGTTTTCAGACAAAAGAACAGCCTGCTTTTAACAGGCAGTTCGACCTGCTGATTAAAGACTTGAAAGCGCATGAGGGTGCAGGCTATCAACTCTTCATCTTTGCTGAACAAGCCAAACAGTTGGAAAGGCTGAACAGCATTTTTGCTGATTTGAATACGGAGATTCAGTTTACACCCGTTGCTACTTCTATTCACGAAGGATTTATTGATGAGGAGCTTAAACTTGTCTGCTATACAGACCACCAGATATTCCAGCGTTATCATAAGTATAAGGTTAAGCAGGCTTACAATAAGAACAAAGCGCTTACGCTGAAAACCCTGAAAGACTTACAGCCCGGCGATTTTGTTACGCATATTGATCATGGCGTTGGTACGTATAGCGGCCTGCAGAAAATTGAAGTCAATGGCAAACTGCAGGAAGCAGTGCGTATCATTTATAAAGACAGCGATATTCTCTATGTAAACATCAACTCGCTGCACAAGATTTCTAAGTATACGGGTAAAGAAGGTACTGTTCCTAAGATCAATAAACTGGGTAGTGATATTTGGACAAGGCTGAAAGAAAAGACCAAGATCAAGGTTAAAGAAATTGCCTTCGACCTGATTAAGCTATACGCACAACGTAAGGCCCAGCAAGGCTTTGCGCATACGCCTGATACCTACTTACAGACAGAATTGGAGGCGTCTTTCATTTATGAAGACACACCAGATCAAAGCAAAGCAACGGCTGATGTGAAAAAGGATATGGAAAGTCCTTCACCGATGGACCGACTAGTCTGCGGAGATGTTGGCTTCGGTAAAACAGAAGTGGCAGTGCGTGCTGCATTCAAATCTGTGGTAGATGGCAAACAAGCAGCAGTGCTGGTGCCTACCACCATTCTTGCTTTTCAACATTACAAGACATTCAAAGATCGTTTGCGCGATTTTCCTGTAACAGTGGATTTCGTTAATCGATTCAAATCAAGCAAAGAGAAAAAAGCTACCCTGCAAAAATTAGCAGAGGGTAAAATTGATATCATTGTTGGTACACATGCCCTCTTGGGAAAGGACGTAAAGTTCAAGGACCTGGGTGTGATGATTATTGATGAAGAGCAGAAGTTTGGTGTAGCGCATAAAGAAAAGCTCAAGACATTAAAGACAAATGTGGATTGCTTAACGCTTACTGCTACACCTATTCCAAGAACCCTTCAGTTTAGTTTGATGGGCGCACGCGATTTGAGCATCATCAATACACCGCCGCCTAACAGACAACCCATTCAAACAGAAGTACAAGTATTCAATGAAGATTTCATTAGAGATGCTATCTACTTTGAAACAGAGCGTGGCGGACAAGTATTCTTCATCCACAATCGTATCCATGGACTGGCGGAAATGGCTGCACTCATACAAGGGCTGTGTCCGGACCTGAGTGTCTCATTTGCCCACGGACAAATGGAAGGTGATCAACTGGAAGAAAAGATTCTTGATTTCATCGATAAGAAATATGATGTGCTTGTCTGCACCAATATTGTAGAGAGTGGAGTAGATATTCCGAATGTAAACACCATTATCATCAACAATGCACACCAATTTGGCTTGAGCGATTTGCACCAGCTGCGTGGTCGCGTTGGTCGAAGTAATAAAAAAGCATTCTGTTATTTGTTGGCCCCGCCGATGAGTACTTTGCCAACAGATTCACGTAAGCGCTTGCAAACATTGGAACAGTTTACTGATCTCGGTAGCGGCTTTCAGATTGCCATGCGTGATTTGGATATACGTGGCGCAGGTAATTTGTTAGGTGGTGAGCAAACGGGCTTTATGGCGGAGATTGGCTTTGAGATGTACCAGAAAATTCTGGATGAAGCCATTCGTGAATTGAAGCGTACCAAGTTTAAAGATGTTTTCAAAGAAGAGATCAGTAAACAGGATGATTATGTTAGCGATTGTACGATTGATACCGATCTGGAAATCTTGATTCCGGATGCTTATGTAGAAAGTATTACCGAGCGTTTGTCATTGTATACGCGACTAGATAACTGCGCCAATGAAACAGATCTACAGGCTTTCTATGCCGAGTTGCTCGATCGTTTTGGTGCTATACCCAAGCAGGTAGACGATTTGTTTACAACGGTTCGTTGTCGCTGGAAAGCCATTGACCTAGGCTTTGAGAAAATGACCCTGAAAGAAGATACACTCCGTTGTTATTTCATTAATAGAAACGACTCACCCTACTTCGAATCTGATTTGTTCAAAGGCATTTTGGCTTATCTCCAAACAGGTACCAATAAAGCAAGATTGAAGCAGGCGGGTAAGAATTTCTTGTTGGTTGTAGAGCGAATTGAATCTATGGAAGAAATGCTGGAATTCTTAACCAGAATGCACCAAGGGGTATTAGCCAAGCCCGAACCTGCAAAAAATTGATTTTTTCTGGGTAAATTCGGATTAAATCTGCTGTATGATCGAACAACAATTTGCTGAAATCGGGTTCCCGGATAATTATACCCCTACACAGGATGAACGCAATCTTTCATTGATTGTGCACCTGGTCACCTTTGTTTCCTCCTTTATTGCGCCGCTGATTATTTACCTAGTGAAGAAAGATGAATCCAGATTCATCGCAGCGCATGCGAAGGAATCGCTGAACTTTCAAATTACGGTGGTGATTATCGGTGTATTGCTCTTTATTTCTATTGTTGGCATTCTGTTGTTGTGGATATTGGGTTTGGCAGCTGCTGTGCTGGTCATTGT
>DALYHN010000079.1:8119-9374 GCA_031970875.1 Chitinophagaceae bacterium | reverse complement strand
ATGCTGCAGTATGATGTAGAAAAATCAATAGATGGTAACAATTTCTATTTTGTTGGTAAGAAAAATACCGGTGAAGCCAGAAATTGGACAGATATGCGTGCCGCAGCAGATAAGACTTGGTATCGCATCAGACAGTTGATGCAGGATGGTACTTACCAATATAGCAATGTGGCTTATTTTGGTACAGAAACCGAAGATGGCAAACAAGCGATTCGTGTTTATCCCAACCCATACACCGGCGGCAATCTGCAAGTGTTGTTGTTCAATATTCCGGATGGGGAATATCAGTTCAGCATCATTGATGGACTTGGAAAACAACTCAAGTTTTATACATTTACACACAAGGGTACACAATCTGTACAGGTATTCCCAACCGGCCAATTGAAACCGGCAAGAGGTATTTACCAATTACAGGTGAGCGGCAAGAGCGGCAGGTGGACTACCAAATTGATTGTTGAATAGTGAGGTACCGATTGAATCTATATATCCGAAAATGTTTGATTTGCAGTATGGCTTTCGTAGCAAGCCTTACGCAAGTACATGCACAAACTGGTGAATGGGTGCCTCAGAATATTTTTGAAGGCGGCTCTACCAATATCTTCGAATCGAACAGACAAAGTTCGCTTCTCACGCCATCTGATTCTAATTTATTCAGCGGTCAGGGACGTTTGAGCAGGGATAGTAGTTTAACCAGAAGCATTGATCCTAATTTATATGGCAATAGCAATCCCGGCGGACCGGGAGGTACGGGTGGTGGTGGAACACCTGACGCAGGCGTTCCTGTTGATGGCGGACTTTCTGTAATACTGGTGGTTGGCGCGGCGATGGGTTTGAGAAAAAGAGCAGGTCGTAAAAAGTTTTCGCGCTAAGCGTCTACACAATTATTATTACTTGCTATTTAGGCAGGAAACAGAAGCCTACAATTTTTGCAGGGTCTGCTTCAAGAGACTTTGGAAGGCTTACAATGTTCAACCACTTCGTGGTTGTGATCTCCACATTTGAATCTGTTGCTATTTATATTCAACCACTTCGTGGTAATTAATCGCTAATATATGATTCTCCCTCTCCTTTGGAGAGGGCCGGGGTGAGGTCAAACAGAAGCTTTAGCGGTTTACCAACCGAAGCCTTGGCGTAGGTTGGAGGGAGATGAGGTCAAACAGAAGCTTTAACAAAGCGTCAACCCTGCAAGGACATAATCACACCCCTCAGTCCTCCTCACGTTGTTCGGAGTCCAGCTCCCCTTGGCAGGGGAGCA
>DALYHN010000079.1:0-8019 GCA_031970875.1 Chitinophagaceae bacterium | reverse complement strand
ACCCCTCAGTCCTCCTCACGTTGTTCGGAGTCCAGCTCCCCTTGGCAGGGGAGCATAACACAAAAAAAATTCGTTTTAGTTCTACCGTGGACTTAAGTCCACGGAAATACATGCAGTATAGATTATATGAAGCAGTAACATCTTTCCCCGGACTAAAGTCCGAGGAAATAAACCAGACACATTACCGTAGACTTTAGTCTGCGGTAGATGAATAAAACAGTGAAATTCTGTAAAGAAAAAAATACTAGCTCCCTCTCCTTCGTAGATGTTTACAAACCAAAGTTTCAGCGGTTTACCAACCGAAGCCTTGGCGTAGGTTGGAGGTTTGGGCTGGGGCTTGTCTTCCGTAGCTTTAGCGGAGGGAGATGAGGTCAAACCGAAACTTTAACGCAGGGTCAGCTTCGCGAGACCCTGCGAGGACATAAACACACCCCTCAGTCCTCCTCACACTGTTCGGAGTCCAGCTCCCCTTGGCAGGGGAGCAAATCACTGGAATAATTCATTCGTTAACACTGCCCGTGGACTTAAGTCCACGGAAATACAATCATTCAAAAAATACATCAACCATTGCCTTCTTCCTCGGACTTAAGTCCGAGGAAATAAACCAGACACATTACCGTAGACTTCAGTCTGCGGATGAATGATGATCTCTTTAAATACCGACTGCATTTTTTCAAATCAATATTTTACAAAGCCTTGCGTGGACATTAAGCGTTCAACCATTTCGTGGTTGTTATCTCCACATTTGAATCTGTTGCTATTTATATTCAACCACTTCGTGGTAGTTAATCGCTAATATATAGTTCTCCCTCTCCTTTGGAGAGGGCCGGGGTGAGGTCTCTATTCCTTCACCAACCGATAATGCAGTAATAAAAGCAGCAACAAAACCGTATAGATCACCATATTGTACATATCATGATGATCGATACCTGCGAAGATGTTCCAATGCTCGTAATGTGCAATCAATAGCAATGCTATGCGCTGCATATTCAGCAAGGTAATCAACACAGAACCACCGAATATCCAAACCAATCGGAACTTCCACGCATGTGCTGCAGCAGTGCACCACGCTATCCAAAAAGAAATGATGCCAATGCCCAAACAATCATAGACCAATTGAACCCGGTTAGCATCATTGATTTGTAACCGATACGCATCCGGATAGGCTGCGGTATAACCCAACCATTCCAAGCATTGACCAGCACCATGCAAGAGTAGTTTGCGATAAGCAGCAACATAGTCCAAGGCCTGGAGCATTGGCCAGGATAGCTTTCCAGAAGGAGATGCCAAGGCGATAAAACCGTATGTACCCCCATACAAAAAGGCAAATACACACAAGAATTTGATCAGGAATTTTTTTTGTGTTTGCGCCAAGGATAACATCTATATGAAGATAGGGATTCAAACCTGCACGGCTAATAGAGAAATTTGATAGTTTTAACCACCTAAACTGCTTGCCATGAACCAACGCTACTATTCGCTGGATGTATTTCGCGGTGCTACTGTTGCATTGATGATTTTGGTAAATAACCCCGGTAGCTGGAGCCATATTTTTGGTCCGCTCAAACATGCGGAGTGGCATGGTTGTACCCCAACAGATCTAGTATTTCCATTTTTTCTATTTGCAGTGGGTAATGCACTGGCATTTGTGATGCCAAGATTTGAACAGGCTGGGCAAGCTGTTTTCTTGCAAAAAGTATTGAAGCGTACCGCATTGATCTTTCTAATCGGATTGTTATTGCATTGGAGTCCTTTTGTAAAATGGCAAGATGGTCACTTAGTGATGAAGCAATGGCAAAATGTGCGCATTATGGGTGTATTACAACGTATTGCATTGTGCTATGGATTTGCTGCCATCATTGTCTATTACTTCAAAACCAAGGGCGCATTTGTATTCAGCGCCATATTATTGATTACTTATTGGCTATTGAGTTATTTTCTGGGTAATCCTGCAGACCCTTATAGTATGCAGGGCTTTTTTGGTACGCAACGCGATATCAATTTATTTGGCGAATCGCATATCTATATGGGCGAAGGCGTACCCTTTGATCCGGAAGGATTGTTTAGTACACCTGCTGCCATTGTGCAAGTAGTGTTTGGCTATTTTACCGGACAGTATATTCAGCAAAAGGGTAAGAACTATGAAATGCTGAGTAATTTATTCGTGGCTGGATTGATTTTGATTTTTGCAGGACTTTGCTGGGATATGGTTTTCCCTATCAACAAAAAAATCTGGACCAGCAGTTATACCTTGTATACAACCGGATTGGCCATGTTGGTGATTGGCATCTTGATTTACCTGATTGAATTCAAGGAAGCCAAGGGTGCTTGGAGCCGTTTCTTTGATGTCTTCGGAAAGAACCCATTGTTCATTTTTGTACTGAGTGGTTTCCTACCCAGACTCACCGGACTTTTGCTTTGGTCAACCGGCGTGCATGCAGAAACCGGAGAAACAACCTATACATCTTTCTTCCCCTGGTTCTATAATACCTTTTGTAAAAACATTTCAGAAGACCTAAGACTAGGCTCACTCATGTATGCCATTCTCCTGATCATATTTTATTGGGCCATCTGTTATGTACTCGATAAGAGAAAGATTTATATCAAAGTATAGTATCATTGCACAATGAAGCAAGCTAATCTGAATGTGCATTATGGTTGTGGCGTAACTGCGCCTGATAATTGGCTCAATTTCGATGCTACACCTACCTTGCGGATTCAGAAAATTCCATTCATTGGTAAACTGCTTGCCCAAGGACTAAAGAACCTTACATTCCCAGATAATATTGCTTACGGTGACATAATCAAAGGGCTTCCAGTTCCAGACAATTCCTGCAAGGCAGTTTATTGCTCGCATGTACTAGAACATTTGAGTAGAAATGATTGTGTTACAGCCATACAAAACACTTACCGACTTTTACAACCTGGCGGCATATTTAGATGCGTACTTCCCGATTTGGAGAAATATGTTCAAACATATTTACAACATAAGCAAGCAGGCAACAAATCAGCAGCTGATATTTTTATGGAAACATCCTGCTTGGGTTATTATGATAGGGCAAAAGATTTTAAAAGCAGACTAATTCAAGCTTATGGCAATTCCAGTCATCTATGGATGTGGGATGAAGTTTCCTTAAAAGAAGTATTGTTGAAAGTTGGATTTTCCTCTATCAGAAGATGTGAGATGGGCGATTCCATTGATCCTGTTTTCAATACTATTGAAGATCCAACCAGATTTGTAGACCATCTGGCTTTTGAATGTATCAAGTAAGATTATTTTTTCGCAACCACCATCATCTTATTCCGAATCTTCACTACGGCAAAAAATAATTTCACCAAAGGCAGCGCAAAGGATACCAACCAATCGCGCTTCAAAATTTTCTTGAGGTAAAACGTATAAGGAAAACTCATTTCATGAAACTGCTGGATGCTGACAGGCTGTAATTGAGATTGCGTTAAGAGCTTGCGCATATCCTGCTTACTGAAGATCTGCTTGTGGCCAAAGCGGTGACTGGAATACAAATCGTGCAACAAACCCTTCCATCGTCCACCACTTAAACGGAATAGCCATTCGCCTGAACGATGGTAGAATCCATCCCGGCAGGGCGTATCAATAAACAAGTATCCACCCGGCTTCAGCAATCGCTGAATAGATTGCATCAATGCTACCGGATCATTCACATGCTCCAGCACATCCCATAAAACAATCACTTCAAAAAAACCGGCATAGCCTTCTTGCCAGTGAGCATCCTGTACCGGCATATCATTGATATTGCTTAGACGAAGTACTTCTTTCGCATACAATAAGTACTGTTTATCCAATTCAATACCATAAGCATCAAAACCTTGTTGCAGCATGGAGCGTAAAAACAATGCACCGCCAAAACCAATATCCAGCAAAGTGCCCTGCTGTTGATGCTGTAATACAGTAGCGATGTGGTGATCAAACCTGTGCGGGTTGCTCTGCAGTTTTTCTTCGATGTAGCGAATGGCTTTTTCATCCAATACTGTCGACTCAGAGTGCGCAGAGAGGCCCGCATATTCATTGTCCTTATAATCGGTATAGTGAAAACCGCAATGTTGGCAAACGACCACATTGGCCATACGTAGCCGATAGCGAATGGTATTACCACCGCCACCACAGAGTTTACAAATGGAATGATCAAATTGCATCAGAGATGTCGGATCAGTCTTGCCGGATTACCCGCATATACACCCGGCTCTTTGATATCCTTGGTTACTACTGCGCCTGCACCAATTACTGTATTGCTACAGATAGTGACTGGAAGAATGGTTGCATTGGAACCAATGGATACTTTGTCGCCAATATAGGTGGAATGCCATTTAGAAGGCTCACCGGCTGGTCCGCCGTTTGCAAATGTATCGTTTACAAACATTACTCCGTGACTGATAAAGCAATCCTCACCAATATGTACACCGGTACAAAGAAAACTATGCGATTGAATACGGGTTCTGTCGCCCACAGTTACGCCTTTCTGGATTTCTGTAAAAGGACCAACAAACACTTCATTACCTAGTGTACACTCATACAAATTGACTGGCGCCACGATGGTTACATTTTCACCAGTAACAACCTCTCTCACGCCGGATTCTTTTAATTGTATGGACATAACCCTGAGTTTATGCTGGTAAGTTACAATGGTGCAGGCGAAAAAAAAATGCGAAAAATCAGTTTACTGTAAAGGGATATGCTGCATAATTTGCTCAATCAGGGCAACGGTTTTTACTGCATCATCATTACTGAGTACAGAAAGGGGTTTCCCCTGCCAAGCAGCCAGCACAACATCATAAACCTGATCATGGTGACTCATTGAGCCTTCATAAAAGCCATATTGATGATTGGGTGTATTGGTATTAGCATAATCAAGTTCTTCTCCATCAATCACAGCCCAATCTATTGTATTCAAATATTGTCCGCCAATCTTCACCATACCTTTGCTGCCATAGATAGCTAAACTACCTTCTGCATTTCTTTGCACTGCATTCACGGAATACTGCATCGAACCTATTGCACCGGATTGCGCTTGCAATTGCACCAATCCCTGATCTTCAAAAGCTATGACACCTTGATGTTGCGTATTAGTTCTATAACCACCCAGTGCCTGCATATCGCCCAATAACCAAAGTAGTATATCAATAAAATGACTAAACTGTGTATAGAGAATACCTCCATCCAGATCCGCACTGCCCCGCCAGAGATCTTGCGCATAATAAGCTGCATCTCTGCACCAGATAGCATTCATTTGAAACTGAAGGATATTGCCCAACTTACTTTCCTGCAACCATTGTTTCACTTGTTGTACAGGCTGATTGAAACGATTTTGCTTCACTACCCAAACCTGCTTGCCAACACTTGCTGCGGTTGACAGTATACTTGCTGCATCTCCACTGCCAATAGCCATGGGCTTTTCAATGAGCACATGATGACCGGCCTTCAAACATGCAATAGCTTGCGCAGCATGATAGCCATTGGGTGTAGCGATAACACAGATATCAATAGATAGCTTCGCTTGTAGGAGCACATCCAATGAAGTAAGTATAGGTACGCTATCACCAACCAATTTCTTTGCCTTATCAGCATCAATATCACATACTGCCACCAACTGTCCTACACGCTTGATTTGTTGTAAGTGCCTTGCGGCGATATGACCGCAACCAATGAGTGCAAAACGTGGTGAAGATTCCATGTTTATTGAAAAATGGATGCTGCTTTGTCCAAACTTTCGGGTTTACCCACATCGAGTAATAATCCGCCGCTATGGTCATAGCCTTTGATGATTTGCTCGGCACAGATATCCAGATACACATCCACCATGGAAAACTTACCTGTTCTGTGAATATGCTGAAACAATTCTGTATTGATTACATGCACCCCACTGAAAGCGGCGCGATGCAAGGGCGATGGCTCACGCATGATTTTTTCTTCTCCTGTTTTGGTATTGGTCCAGCCCGATAAACGTTCTGCCACATCAAATAAAAAATATCTCGAACTGGTTCTTTGCGTAGTTGCCAACGTAGCCAATGCACCACTGTGCTGGTGGTGTTGAATCATTTTATTCAAATCCAGATCTGTGAGGATATCTGCATTCATCACCACAAAATCTGTTTCGCCTGCAAAAAAAGGCTGCGCTTTTACTAAGCCGCCACCAGTTTCCAATACCGCGTCTGTTTCATCAGAAATCTGCACATCGGACCCCCAACCTTTGTTTTCATGAATCGCATTAATGATCTGCTGGGCAAAATGATGCACATTCACCACCACATCACGAATACCCGCATGCTGCAGGTATTCTATATTTCTTTGCAATAGTGGCTTACCATTCACCACCGCCAATGCTTTGGGGTGATGATCTGTCCAGGGCTTTAGTCTGGTTCCGAGTCCGGCAGCGAGTATGAAAGCTTTCATCGTGTTGGCAGTCTATTGTTTCTGGTTACAGGTTTCTTGTTTCTGGTTACTAGTTTCTTGTTACTGGTTACTAGTTTCTTGTTACTGGTTTATTATCCAAAAGGTATCACCAAGTCCATATAATGACCGAAGCGGCTCGCGTATATGGAAAAAATCAATGTTGCACCTAAGATACAGGATTCAATAGTTTCAGTGCTCATATTGCTTTGGGCGCTGATACATCGCAGGGTCCTTTTCAAGAGACCCTGCTTGGACCTATCTTCTTAGCGAAACTTAGCGTCTTAGCGATAGTCCGCCTGAGCCTAGCGATGGCGGACCTTTGCGGTTAAAGCAAGAGCTATTCTCATAGAGCACGAAGTGTGCACATGCATGTATCACTAACCAACAACAAGCAACTACTAACCACAAACCCATTATCCCTTCATCCAGTTATCTTGATTCGTATGCGTCAGGTGTACTTTTAATTTATACTTGTTCTTCAGATGCCGCGCTGTTTGCTCAGCCGCATACACACTACGGTGCTGTCCGCCGGTGCAACCAAAATTGATTTGCAGATTGCTGAAACCACGCTTCAAGTAATCTTCTATTGTGATATCAATCAAATCCCACACAGAATTCAAGAACTCATTCATACGCGTACGCTGCTCCAGAAAATCCATCACCGGCTTATCCTTACCACAAAGTGTTTTATACTCATCAAATCTGCCCGGATTCAGGATACCACGCATATCAAACACAAAGCCTCCGCCATTGTCGCTTTCATCAGCAGGAATGCCCTTGCGATAGCTAAAGCTGTTAATCACAACTTGTAAAGGAGTATCTGCAGTGGCTTGCAGTGGCGTAAATCTTTCAATAATCTCATCAGACACCACAATGCGTAGCATTCGATCGAACTCAGGCGTAACAATACCTACCCGCTTATGATCGAGGAAAAATTTCAGGTTACGCAAGGCCAATGGAATGCTGGATAAGAAATGTGCTTTGCGTTCGAACAAACCACGGAAACCATATGCACCCAAGACTTGTAACAAGCGAATGAGGACATAACCATTGTACTGACTTACAAACAGGGTTCTGTCAACAGGGTGCTCCAACAAACCATCAATCTGATCCATGTAATAGTTGAGGAGATTGTCTTTCCATTCTTCACTCAGCTCAGCTTTAGCCTGCCAAAGCAATGAAGCAACATCATATTGCAAAGCACCACGCATACCCCCTTGGAAATCGATAAAACTTACTTTACCATCCTGCACAATAATGTTCCTACTTTGAAAATCGCGGAACATGAAATACTTGTATTCAGTTCTGGTGAGGTAGGTACTCAATACATCAAAATCATCCAGCAATGCCTGCTTATCGTAAGGCATGCGAAGCGTATCGAGGAAATAGTATTTGAAATACAACAAATCGCTTAGGATGGCCTGCTTACCAAATTCCTTCGCCGTCAAACACCAATCATAATTCAAACCTTCATGTCCTTTGATTTGCAAGTGTGCGAGTTCTTTCAAACTTTGTTGAAATAGTGCATAGCTCGCATCATTCTTTCCCTGTTGTTCTAATTTATCGAGCAGACTTTCCTGACCAAGATCCTG
>DALYHN010000078.1:0-9451 GCA_031970875.1 Chitinophagaceae bacterium | reverse complement strand
AGCGCGAACTTCATACCCGAGTATTCTGTGTGAAAGCCCGCCGTTAGTTCTGATTCTGCTTCTGCCAAATCAAAAGGTGCACGATTGGTTTCTGCAGTGGCTGCAATAATGAAAATGATAAAAGCAATGATGGCAGGAATATGTCCTTTGAAAATCCACCAACCATTTTCCTGCGCCATAATAATATCAGACACTCGCAAACTACCAGTCAAGACCACGATGGTAAGAATAGATAAGCCTGCAGATAATTCATAGCTCACAATCTGTGCGCCACTGCGCATGGCGCCGAGTAAAGAATATTTATTATTACTACTCCAACCCGCCATCAACACACTGATAACTGAGATAGAGGAAATAGCAGCAACATAGAGTACGCCTATATTCAAATCCCAAATATGCAGGTTACGTGCAAAGCCAATAGGTGCCAACAACAGCATAGCAGCAATCATGGCAATAAAAGGTGCGAGGTTGAATAAGAATTTATCTGAACCACTTGGTGTAAGTCCCTCTTTCACCAACAATTTCACCGTATCCGCTAATGATTGCAACAAACCTTTTGGACCAACACGATTGGGGCCAAGACGAATCTGCATCCAAGCAGATACTTTGCGTTCCATGATCACCAATACCAAACCCAATCCTGCAAACAAGCCAATCGCTGCAACACCAATGATCACGCCTTCAATCAACAAGGCAATGGTTGGATCAAACTGTGCGTTGAGCCAGCTGTCTATTTGGGTTGCTATGTCTGAAAAAGAAATCACAAGTTGGTTGGTGGTTTATGGTTAGTAGTTTGGGGTTTCTGGTTTTTTGTTGTCTGCTTTTTGTTCTTTGTTATGTTTTTTGATCTTGATATTTGTTGCCTTTTATATTACTGTTATTAAGATACTTGATTAGCCCGCTGATCATTCTTGTTATCGCTTCTATTTGTTCATATGCTTGTTTCATTATCTCTTCACCAATGTGTTTTCGGTCTAAAGCCCTATACAACTGCGACTTCAACTCGGCACACGATCCTCGAGCAATAGCCAAAAACTGAATAAACTCCCGCTTTCCTCCTCTATCAAACCCCTCTGCTATATTATCCATAATCGATCCTACCGATCTATTCATTTGTTTAACCAACTCATAATCTTTTACAATTGTTCCATTACTGGTGAGCTGATAAATAGCTGTTGCCAGCTTTCTAGCCTGTTGCCAAACCTCTAAGTCTTCAAACCTTTTTACTGTAGCCATAATAATCGCTGCTTTTATCAAACAATAACAACTGATTATTTATTCTTCCTTTTCTTATTCATTTTTAGTTTAAAAACATTTTACAATCTAACCCTCAACCACTAACTAGCAACTAGTAACAATCAACCAACAACTACCTATCTATATCTGGTATAACTAAATCTAACGTCCCCATCGCTGCAACCAGATCGCCAATCTTACTGCCGCGTGTCATATGATCGAGAATAGAAAGATTGGAAAATCCGGGTGAACGAAACTTGATACGATACGGCGTTGTTCCTCCTTCACTCACAATGTATACACCTAATTCGCCTCGTGCCGTTTCTACGCGCTGATAAAATTCTCCTTTTGGCAATTTCAACACCGCTTTGGTCTTAGCCTGAAAATCACCTTCCGGAATATTGTCGATCAACTGCTCAACAATGCGCACCGACTGATGCATTTCTTTCACACGCACCAGATAACGCGCAAATGAATCGCCTGCTGTTTCCAGCACTTCATCAAACTGCAGCTTATCGTAAATCTCATAAGGAAAATGCTTGCGCACATCGCAACTCACGCCACTGCCTCTCGCAACAGGACCAGAGCATCCATAAGAGATAGCATCTTCAGGCGAGATATACCCAACGCCCTTCATTCGGTTCTGGAAAATAATATTGCCTGTAACCAATTCATCGTATTCATGAATCTTCTGCTTATAGAGCTGCAGAAAATCCTTCACTCTTTTTTGAAAGTTGGGATGAATATCATGCATCACACCGCCGGGCACCATATAGTTCATGGTTAATCTGGCACCGCAGGTTTCTTCCATGATATCATTAATTGTTTCTCTTTCCCGGAATGCGTGAAAGAATGGCGTAAACGCACCCAAATCCATGGCCATCGCACCCCACCACAATTCATGTGAGGCAATGCGTGTGAGTTCATCCATCAACACACGAATCACTTGCGCACGCTCTGGTACTTCTACCTGCAAACCTTTTTCAACGCACAAAGCACAAGCATGGTTATTGATGTGCGATGAGAGATAATCCATCCGGCTCGTTACATAAATGAACTGTCTGTATGTAAGACTCTCACACATTTTCTCAATGGAGCGATGGATATAGCCTAAGTGTGGTTCTACTTTCTGAATCGTTTCCCCGTTCAATGTAATCACCAAGTGCAACACACCATGCGTTGCCGGGTGTTGAGGACCTACATTGATCACCATCTGACCCATGGGGTCATTGGCGGTTTCGTTCACCAGTATGTCGGTAGTTTGATACATAGTTCCGCTTACGCGGGATGTTTATAGTTTGATCATGTTGATAGGATCTTCAAAATCTTTCCGCAGCGGATTCTTGCCTTCCCATCCATCCGGAAGAATCAGCAAACGCAGATCAGGATGTTGCAGAAAATCCACACCAAACAATTCATACACTTCACGCTCATGAAATTCTGCAGTACGCCACAAATCACACACCGTGTGTATTTGTGGTTGCTGCGTATCCAAATTCACTTTCACCACCAAATGATGACCCTCCTGTGTTGAACGCAGGTGATACACCATAGTCAAGTGTGTTTTCCAATCCACACAAGTGAGGCAGAACAGAAAATTGAACTGTAATTCTTTCTTCAACTTTTCTGTGAGCGAGCGAAACGCTGCAACGCTTACATGAACATTGAGCCATTCACCACTAGTGTCAAAAGTGGCATCAGGAATTTGTTCAGTAAGATATGCTTGCAGGGCTTCGTTGTTCATATTAGCTGTTTGATCCTTGTCTAATTTGTTCTCTCGTATATCCTTTCTTGATCTTCTCTTGCAGCGTTATCAATGCATGCAGTAAAGCTTCTGGTCTGGGCGGACAACCTGCGATGTATACATCTACAGGAATAATATGGTCTGCTCCTTTGATCACTGAATACGTATTGTAAAAGAATGGACCACCGCTGATGGCGCAGGCGCCCATCGCAATCACGTATTTGGGATCGGCCATCTGATCATACAATCGCTTCAATACCGGCGCCATCTTATTAACGATAGTACCTGCGATGATGATCACATCGGCCTGACGGGGAGAAGCGCGTGCCACTTCAAAACCAAAACGGGAAAAATCATATTTGGCAGAAGCTACGGCCATCATCTCAATACCGCAACAACTGGTAGCAAAAGTCAAAGGCCACAAAGAGTTGGAACGCGCCCAGTTAATGAGGTCGTCTAGCTTGCTGAGCACTACGCCACCACCGGGTGTTTCATGCACCTCGCCGGGAAATCCGGCCTGTTTGGCTGCTGAAGAAGAGATCGGTTGCAAGCAGAACAATTTATAAGTTAACTCATACCCATTTCAATGCGCCTTTTTTATGTGCATATAAAAAGCCCATGAAGAGTATGAATAGAAAAATGATGATTTCAACTAATGCCAGCCAACCAGTGGCTTTGGCTACCACAGCCCAGGGATAGAGAAAAACCAACTCTACATCAAAAATCAAAAAAATGAGTGCAAACAAATAATAACCCACATTGAACTGTACCCAAGTTTTACCCTGTGTGGGAATACCGCACTCGTATGCTTCTCCTTTCTGGGGATTTTTCGTGGCTTTCAATAATGCTTTTGAAATAAGTACCGCAAAACCTGAGAAGGCCAAAGCTGCAAGAATCAAAACAATCATGGAGGCGGCACCCATATTGCGAATCGCATTTAGTGTACGGACAAGTTAGCGAAAAAAAATTCCCGTAAAAAATGACATTTCGCATATGCCATAATTTTTTTTGATGTATAAGCTATAATAAAACAGCCCCGTATACACGGGGCTGTTGATTCAAAACTCAGTTAAGGACTTATTATTATCGCTTTGGCTCCAACAATTTGAAGAACTGATCCAGCTGTGGCAATACCACAATACGCGTTCTTCTGTTGGCTGCACGACCATTCTCTGTTACGTTTTCTGCAACAGGTACGTATTGTGCACGACCAGCAGCAGTCATACGCTTAGGCTCAATACCATATTTCTTCTGCAGCATGCGTACTACAGATGTTGCACGCTTCACGCTCAGATCCCAGTTGTCTAACAAGAGATTGTTACCCTTGAAGTCAACAGAGTCTGTATGACCTTCTACCATGAATTCAATCTCAGGCTGGTTAGCCAACACCTTGGCTACTTTACCCAGTACTTCTGTAGCGCGGTCAGTGATATCGAAGCTACCGCTCTTGAACAGCAGTTTGTCTGAGATATCTATATATACCACACCCTTGTCTACTTTAATATTGATGTCTTTGTCATCCAAGTTGCCGATAGCACCTTTCAGGTTCATCACCAAAGCCATATTCAATGAATCTTTTCTAGAGATAGCACCCTGCAGGTCCTGGATATACGCATCCTTCATACCAATGCTTTCTAAAGACTTCTTGATACTTTCTGCCTGAGAACTGCTGATAACAGACAGGTCTTTCAGCTGACCCAATACCTGATTGTTGTTCTGCTTCAGGAAATCAATTTGCTTGTTCAGGTTGTTCACATTGTCTTCCAGCAAACCGCGCTGACGCATCAATTCTGCATTCTTGTCGGTGATATTACGCAGATTGGCTTCGCAATCGCGCAGTTTAGCCTGCTGATCCAGGTAAGAACCATTCAACTGGGCATACTTGGCTTCGGCAGCTTGAAATTGTTTCTTCGATACACAAGAAAACAGGAACAGCGATGCTGTCAACACTTTAGCTAAGGCGTAGATTTTTTTCATGATCATTCAGATAATTGAGGTCATTATTAGCAATAACTGCACCAACCGGAGTTGATGGCAGCAAAATTAACAGATGCAAAACGATTTCCACTAAAACGAAAAATTAATGTTTGCATTGTCTTACAACCGTCATTTTAACAAAGCCACTGATAATTATCATTTTTAAATCCCTGTTCTAAAACTTCCTTTGGATAGTAAAAATTTGTCAAGCAACCGTTTACACCTAATTTCAATTAATAAATATTTCTACTATGTTCGAAACCAAAACATTTGCCTCTAACAGCACATTCGCTGCGCCTCCGGGTTTGCAGGAGTGGATCAGTATTATGGAGAAACATTTTACTCCTGATGCTGTTCATTGGTGCGATGGCAGCGATGCAGAATACAATACATTATGTCAGCAGCTGGTTGAGAAAGGCACGTTCATTAAACTCAATCCCGAAAAACGTCCGAATAGTTTTGCCTGCTTCAGCGACCCCAGCGATGTGGCCCGCGTAGAAGACAGAACCTATATCTGCAGCCGCAGAAAAGAAGATGCTGGCCCTACCAATAACTGGATGGAGCCTAAGGAAATGAAAAAATTGCTGGAAGACCTTACCGTTGGTGCCATGAAAGGCCGTACCATGTATGTGATTCCTTTCTGTATGGGCCCAGTGGGTTCGCCACTTTCTCGTTATGGTGTACAAATCACCGATAGCGAATATGTGGTGATCAATATGAAGATCATGACACGCATGGGCGCGCAGATCATGCCTTATCTGCAATCCAACGAATGGGTAAAATGTATCCATACTGTTGGTGCGCCACTGCAGCCTGGTCAGGCAGATGCCAAATGGCCTTGCAACCCAACTGTAAAATATATCACACACTTCCCCGAAGAAAGATTGATCATTTCTTATGGTAGTGGTTACGGTGGTAACGCTTTGCTGGGTAAAAAATGTTTCGCTTTACGTATTGCCAGTGTGATGGGCCGCGATGAAGGCTGGTTGGCAGAACACATGCTGATCTTAGGCGTTGAATCTCCTGAAGGAGAGAAAACCTATATCGGTGGTGCTTTCCCAAGCGCTTGTGGTAAAACCAATTTTGCCATGCTGATTCCACCTGATGGACTAGACGGTTGGAAGATCACGACCATCGGTGATGATATTGCCTGGATTCACAAAGACGAAACAGGTCGCTTGCGCGCCATCAACCCTGAAGCTGGTTATTTCGGCGTAGCACCGGGTACCAATACCAAGACCAACCCAAATGCGATGGCTTCTATCTCGGCCAATACCATTTTTACCAACGTAGCCATCACACCTGATGGTGATGTATGGTGGGAAGGCATGACCAAAGAAGTGCCTGATGGATTGATCGATTGGCACGGACAGCCTTATGATAAGAACAGTGGTAAACCAGCCGCGCACCCCAATGCCCGCTTTACTGCACCGGCTTATCAAAACCCGGTAATTGATAAAGATTGGGATAATCCAGAAGGTGTGCCCATGCATGCATTCGTGTTTGGTGGACGCAGAAGCACCGCTGTACCATTGGTATATCAATCATTCAACTGGTCGTTTGGTGTTTACCTCGCTGCTACAATGGGTAGCGAAATGACCGCTGCTGCATTTGGTGAAATCGGTAAAGTGCGTCGCGATCCATTTGCCATGCTGCCATTCCTCGGTTATCACATGGGCGACTATTTCAACCATTGGTTGCAGTTTGGTCGCGATTTACCTAACCCGCCACGCATTTTCGGCGTGAACTGGTTCCGCAAAGACGATCAAGGCAATTTCATTTGGCCGGGCTTTGGTGAGAACATGCGTGTACTGAAATGGATTGTAGGCCGCATACGCGGAAAAGGTGCGGGCGTAGAAAGTCCAATTGGCTGGGTACCTCGTTATAGAGATATGGACTGGACACAAAGTAGTTTCACCAAGGAAGATTTTGATAAGGTGATGACTATTGATAGAGAGCCTTGGAAAAAAGAACTGTTGGGTCATGAAGAATTGTTTGCACAGCTCTATGACAGACTGCCCAAAGAATTCTTCTACATGCGTGAGTTATTGTTGTCTTCCCTCTGGAGAAGCCCCGAGCATTGGGGTTTGGCACCGGAAAGACATTAATGCCATATGAAAGATAAATAGGGTAATCCCGGTTCTCAGAAGGAGCCGGGATTTTTATTGATGCAAATGCTTTAAAGCAAATGAGCTACGCCGTTTTCTGGAATCTTGCCTTCTACTGAAGCTAAAAATTCGATGATGCGTTTGAAGTCTGCAGCTTCATCACCGGATGGATAGAAATGATCCCCCACAACACATTGTTTCTTGCCAAAATCAAGTCCAACCATTACAATTGGTACACCAGCACCTTTGGCAATATGATAAAATCCACTGCGCAGTTTGTCTACTTTTTTTCTGGTGCCTTCCGGCGATAAGGCCAGCATAAAATCATCCTTACCACGAAACATATCTACCGCCTGCTCCACCATATTTTTTCTGCTGAAGCGGTCTACAGGCGTGCCGCCTAAACTTTTGAACCACCAGCCAAAGGGCCCTTGAAACAATTCCTGCTTGCCGAGAAAATGAGAATGCTTGAGCTTCATGGTATTTCTGAAACCGAGACCAATCACAAAATCCCAAGCACTGGTGTGTGGACCAACTATAATAACACACTTGCGCAGATGATAGGGGAATTCACCGCGCTGCGACCAACCGTTAATGCGTAAATATGTTTTCCAGAATAATGACAAGCAATTAAAAGTAAGGCTTTTGATTAACTCCCAATCGTATGATGGTAGACCATATTATATAAATCGCGTGGATTAAATGGCTTCACAATAATGCCATTGAAGTAAGTAGAGAAGGTTTTGCTTTCTATCTCGCTTGGCACGGTTGCGGTTAAGGCAACAATGGGTAAATTATCGCCACGCTCACGAATGATTTTGGTGGCTTCATAACCATCCATCACCGGCATGTGCATATCCATTAAAATCAGCTTGTGTCTGTCGGCATCTAATTTCTGAATGGCTTCTTCACCATTTCTCGCCACTTCAACCTTGGCACCCCATTTCTTCAGGAAGGATTCCGTTACAAGAATATTCATCTCATTATCCTCTACCAACAAAATATCTACACCATTCAAGGTGTTGTCCTGATTATTGTTCGGCGTTGATTTCTGTTGCTCCGCATGTATGCTCGTTGCTTCTTTTTCACTCAGCGGATAGGTAAGCACAAAAGAGAATGTAGAACCCTTGCCCGGCTCGCTTTGCAATTGTAAGCTAGCGTCTTGTCTTTCTAAGATCAATCTACTAATGGCCAAGCCAAGTCCTGTGCCTCCAAATCTTCTTGATGTAGAAGAATCTGCCTGTGTAAATCTTTCAAAGATGAATCGTTGCTTTTGTTCTTCAATACCAATACCCGTGTCTTCCACCATCACCTTAACGGTTACATCTTTATCAGTTTGGTCTTCTACCAATATGCTTAAGCATACCCAGCCTTCTTGCGTAAACTTGATGGCGTTATGCACCAGGTTTGTAAAGACCTGCGCAACACGCGTTGGGTCTGCCATCACTTTGTGTGTAAGCTTATCATCCAAGCGCATGCGCAACTCAATGCCCTTTTCTTTGGCATAAGCACGCATGCCCAACATCACATTTCGGGCAATAGATAAGAGATCAACTTCTTCCGGATAGAAATCAATTTTACCTGCCTCAATCTTGTTATAATCGAGAATGCTGTTGACAATAGACAAAAGATTGTCTGCAGAAAACAACAACACATTCAATTGTTCTTTTTGATCTTCTCTTGGGTTGTTCTTTAGCATCAAGTGTGTCATACCAATCACCGAGTTTAGCGGTGTGCGTATTTCGTGCGACATCACTGATAAGAACTCCGACTTGGCGCGTAAGCCACTTTCTGCAAGCGTCTTCGCTTTATTGAGCTCGTAAGAAAAACGATAAGCCAGAATCAAACACTGCAAAAAGAAAAACACCACATAGCCCATGGTTTCCAGCACACGACTATCTCTGGTAATACCAAAGTGTTGCAGGTTTACATTCACCAATATCATCAACAAAACCAGCAGACTGGCTACGATATAACCAGATGCCAATCGCTTCAAATAAATTGCCCTGAAGAAAACATAAGTGCCATAAGCAATAAACAAGAATGTTGTGATTAGGAAATAGTTGATGGTTCTGGTAAATAATGTTGTTGGCAGAAATATTCCACCCACAAAAAAGACCAGACAAAAACCAATCATCCACCGAACGATTTGTCGGTTAGCATCTTCCGGATATAAATGACTGATGTATTGAATCAAGAAAATAACCGATGCAAATAGTGTGAGGTATTCTAATCGAATATTGACATACCAGCTTACGTCGGGAAACACATTGTGCAGCGCATAACCACCACTACCTACAATTCGATAACTGTATGCAATACAAAACAGCGCGAAGTAGAGAATAGATTTATCGTGTCTGCCGAATAGATATAACCCAAAAAAGAA
>DALYHN010000077.1:0-9551 GCA_031970875.1 Chitinophagaceae bacterium | reverse complement strand
TACAACAAAGCTGCTGCTGATTTTTTTACACTAATTCATCGCATTATTACGATTAACCTTAAAACAATCAATATGAAAACAGATGCTGAACTGAAAGCCCTTGTACGTGAAAAGTATAGTGAGATAGCACTGCAAGACAAAGCTACCAATATGTCTTCCTGTTGCGGCGCAGGCGGTTGCTCTACAGAAGTCTACAATATCATGTCGGATGATTACAGCAATTTAAATGGTTATACCGAAGCAGCTGATTTGGGTCTGGGTTGCGGACTGCCTACTCAGTTTGCACAAATCAAACCCGGCGATACTGTAATTGATTTAGGCAGTGGCGCAGGTAATGACTGCTTTGTGGCACGTCATGAAACTGGTGTGAGTGGCAAAGTAATTGGTATCGATTTTACACCTGCCATGGTAGAGAAAGCCCGCGCTAATGCAGAAAAACTCGGCTACAATAACGTGGAGTTCAGACAAGGTGATATTGAGCAAATGCCCGTAAGTGCAAATATGGCTGATGTGATTGTGAGCAATTGTGTGCTAAACCTTGTACCCAATAAAGATGGCGTATTCAAAGAGATTTATCGCGTGTTAAAACCCGGCGGACACTTCAGCATCAGCGATGTGGTATTGGTGGGCAATCTGCCTGCAGCATTACAACAAGCCGCTGAAATGTACGCGGGCTGTGTATCAGGCGCTATTCAGAAAGATGTGTATCTGGAACTGATTCGTATCAACGGATTTGAGCAAGTCACCATCCAGAAAGAAAAACCCATCATCATCCCTGATGATATCTTACAGCAATACCTGAACGCTGAACAATTGGCTCAATTCAAATCAAGTGAACTGGGCATTTTCAGCATCACCGTTTTTGCACAAAAACCATCAACCGAAAAAACCAACTGCTGCACACCAGGATCTGGTTGCTGCTAAACAAAACACTATGTCGGCCAATAACTGCGCACCTGCACACGAAAGAAAACAACTCGGGTTTCTGGACAGATACCTGACGCTGTGGATTTTTCTGGCCATGCTGGCCGGAGTAGGCATCGGCTATTACCTGCCCGAATCATCCGATTATGTAAAAACACTTTCCTCAGGCACTACCAATATTCCATTAGCCATTGGTTTGATCCTGATGATGTATCCGCCTTTTGTGAAAGTGCGTTACCATTTATTGGGTGAAGTGTTCCGCAATACCAAAGTGCTGGGCGCTTCACTTTTTCTAAACTGGATCATTGGCCCCATTCTGATGTTTGTGCTGGCTATTTTCTTTTTGCAGGATTATCCTGAATACATGACGGGATTAATCCTGATTGGTCTGGCACGTTGTATCGCCATGGTGATTGTATGGAACGAACTGGCTGAAGGCAGTCGCGAATATGCAGCCGGCTTGGTAGCACTCAACAGTATCTTTCAGGTTTTGCTATATAGTGTCTATGCTTATGTATTCATCACCTTATTACCACCACTTTTTGGATTTAGAGGCACAGTTGTAGAAATCACAATCGGTGAAATTGCGCAGACGGTTGCTATCTACCTCGGTATTCCCTTTGCTGCAGGCTATCTCACACGTTGGTTGCTGATAAAAGCAAAAGGTGAAAACTGGCTCAATGAAGTATTCATTCCAAAGATCAGTCCGATTACATTGATTGCCCTGCTTTTCACCATAGTAGTTATGTTCAGCCTGAAAGGGAAAGCCATTGTTCAGATTCCGATGGATGTTTTACGCATCGCACTTCCACTGGTCATTTATTTCGCCATCATGTTCTTCGTGAGTTTCCTGATTGGTAAAAAATTAGGCGCAGATTACGCTACCAATACTTCCATTGCATTTACTGCAGCAGGCAACAATTTTGAGTTGGCTATCGCAGTTGCTATTGGTGTATTTGGTATTCAGAGCGGACAAGCATTTGCTGGCGTTATCGGTCCGCTGGTAGAAGTGCCCGCGCTGATTATTCTGGTAAAAGTTGCTTTCTGGTTAAGAGATCAATTCTATCGTTCAAAATAAATGTATGAAAACAATTCTTGTGCTCTGTACAGGCAATAGCTGCAGAAGTCAGATTGCCCATGGTTATTTAGCAAAGTTTGCAGGCGACAAAGCCCAAGTCCTCAGTGCTGGTGTGGAAACACATGGTGTTAATCCAAGAGCCATTGCCACCATGCAAGAAGATGGGGTTGATATCTCGCACCACACTTCCAATAATGTGTTGGAATATCAGGGACTGCCAGTTGACTTTGTCATCACAGTTTGTGATAACGCTAAAGAACGTTGTCCGGTCTTTCCAAGCGCAGCACAAAAATTCCATTACAATTTCCCTGACCCAGCAAAAGCAACGGGTCCAGAAGAAGAAATTATGGCACAGTTCCGTAGCGTGCGCGATATGATCAAGACCTATTGCGCAGATTTTGTAGCAGCCAATCTGTAGAACGCATTAATCGTTGTCCTCGAAATGCAGGTGCTGATGATGTGCGCCTGCTGCGAGGTGCAAGGCAAAACTGGCGATGGCTGTATCCTTCAATACATTGATGAGGGCAAACACCTTCATCTCTTCCATACCAGCATTCAGGTAATTGGGAATATGTACTGTTAGAATGAAGAAAAATAAAAAGCCTGCTAATAAATAGCTAGCCAGCTTTACATAATAATTGAAGATAAAAGAGAAGCCTACCAGTAAAAAACAGACACCTACTAAGTAAGCCCACTTAATACCACCCGGTAAAAAGAAGGGCACATATACTAATAAATCATTGGGTTTCATCAAATGATAAGCACCAAGGCAAATCAATACAAGCGCCAATAAATAAATGGCAATACGAGATACCACATGGTATTTGCTAAGATCTAAACGCATGATATAGGGGTTTGGTTACCATAAGGTACAACAAGCCCCAAACTTGTTGCGCTTTTGTGTGAGCTTCAGTAACAAGTATCTCAACAAAATGCTATCCCTTAATTGGCAATCAAACTCATGGCAAACCCGCCACCAGGCGCCAAACGCAATTTGAGTTTATCGCCTCTCTGCACATTCCTGTGTTCTATGGTATAGGCTTCAGGATTCTTCGCATAATCTGCATTGTCGCTATCCCGATAAATACTTGCCCGATACGTTTTGCCCGCCTCCAGAAAATCCAAGACTATTTCCTGCTGACGCGATTGCTCATTGGTGATACCGCCAATAAACCAATCTGATTTTGCTTTTGTCCTGCGGGCGATGGTGATATACTCACCCGGCTCTGCAAACAAGACTTTTGTCTCCGACCAGTTCACAGGCACATCCTTGATAAATTGAAACGCATCTAAATGTTGTTCATAATTTTCAGGAAGATCAGCGGCCATTTGTAGCGGACTATACATGGTTACATACAATGCCAGCTGCTTGGCCAAAGTGGATCGTACACGTTGCTTTCGAGCAGGCTCAAACTGATTCAATTGCATACGAAACAAACCCGGGGTATAGTCCATGGGACCGCCCATTAACCGTGTAAAAGGCAGAATGGTATTGTGCGCGGGCGTAATACCTAAAGTTGGTGCATTATTGAACTCCGCTCCGCGGGATGCTTCTGCAGCCATAAAATTTGGATAAGTTCTATGTAAACCCGTTGGCCTTACCGGTTCATGCGCATCAATCATGATACCATATTTCGCTGCTTTCGCAATAACACGGTTATAATGATTCACCATCCATTGACCATCATGGTGTTCTCCGCGTGGAATGATTTGCCCAACATAGCCCGTTTTCACCGCACGCATATTGTGGTTAATCATAAACCGATAAGCGGTATCCATCCATCGCTCATAATTGGTAGCTGAACCCGATGTTTCATGATGCATGATCAACTGCACATTCTTTTCTTTCGCATAAGCTACCAAATGATTGATGTCATAGTCGGGATAAGGGGTTACAAAATCGAATACATCTTCTTTCCAATGCCCAATCCAATCTTCCCAGCCTTTGTTCCATCCTTCTACCAGCACACCATCAAAACCATGCTGTGCTGCAAAGTCGATGTATCGCTTCACATTAGCTGTATTGGCACCATGTTTACCCCCCGCCAATTGCCAGGTAGCTTTACCAATATGCATCTCCCACCACATACCCAGAAATTTTTGGGGACGAATAAAATCGGTTTGCGGTAAAGCATTTGGCTCATTTAAGTTCAGAATAGTTCTAGACAGTAATAAGTCTGCTGCACGATCACTCACCAATATGGTACGCCATGGAGTAGCAAAGGGCGCATGCACATAGGCTTTATTGCCAACCGCATCAGGCACCAAATGCGAAACAAAGGTTTTACTGATTGGCTGATACACTAGCTGCATCGCAGGATAATTCACCAAAGCAGCTTCATGCAAATTGATGTACAAGCCATCTGCAGATTTCATTTGCAAGGGCGTTTGTACACCTGTTTTACTGAAACGTGCTGTTACCAGAATATCTTTTTCTTTCGCACCGGCTTTGAATGCATCAATTGCAGAAAGCTTGGTTTGCTCATAAGTGTATTCATTTGTTTCATAATCGCCGGGAATCCAAAAAGCGGTATGATCACCCGTCATTCGAAATTGTGTTTGTTCGTCCCTTACTACAAAATAATCTACACCGTTCTGCTGTGGAAACACATATCGAAAGCCAACACCATCAGCAAACAAACGAAACTGTAGATCCAGCTTTAGATAAGGCGCTTTTTGTTGTTGCAGATGCAAAACCAATTGTACATGACTATTCAAGATAGCATCTTCCTCTCCCCAAACAGGTTGCCAACTTTCGTCGAATCTACTGCTATCCACACCTAATAGCTTAAAACGATCCAATACTGCAGCCGGCTTATTGATGGTGAAAGAAAAGGTAGAAGGCAAAACAACAGGCTTACCCTTAAACTGAACTGCATATAAGACCATGCCATCGGGTTTTACTTCTGCACTTAACTGTACAAACTGTTTACTGATGGTAATTTTTTGTGCGCTTACGTTAGCAGCTAAAACGCTGATCAACAGCAGAGAAAAGAGTTTTTGCATATACGGGAATTCACTTGATTGAATATACTGCTTTCAGTTGAGTAAACCTGATGCCCCGTAAGCAGTCCAAACCACATGCCCCCACTCAGTAGATCAGCGAAAATATTGTTGTTTGCCTCCAGCCTCTGGTATTTTGGCGAAGGTCTTTTCGGACCCTTATTCGCTGTCTTTGCTGAGAAAGTGGGCGGTGATATCATGGATATTACCTGGGCATGGTCTTTATACCTGATCGTAACAGGTATTTCCTATGTGGCCATCGGGAAGATTTTCAACAGAACAAAATGGAAATCGAAATTGATAGTTATTGGCTACGCACTAAACACCCTTTTTACTTTCGCCTATTTGTTTGTTGACAATACCACTTCACTTTTAATTGTACAAGTAGGACTTGGACTAGCTGAAGCCATTTCTACCCCGGCCTGGGATGCATCTTTTGCTTCTGAATTAGAAGACACCAATGATACTTTTTTGTGGGGCATCGCCAACGGACAATCCTTTTTCGTGTCAGGCATTGCGATTGCTATCGGCGGGTTGATTGCGAATTATATCTCATTTGATGCACTCTTCATACTCATGGGTAGTATTCAACTCATGGCTACACTTATTCAAGCCAAAGCTAGTTTTGGCAAGAATGCTATGACAAGTGCCAATCCTGTTTCCTAATGGCGTAGACGACATTTAGTCGACTAACTTCACCATAATACGCTACTTCTTCTTCACCCATGAAACGAGCACCTAGTTTTTCCATGGCTTTTCTGGAGCGATGATTGTTAGCACCAACATGGAAAATGATGGTACTGACATATTGTAAAGCGTGTGCAATCATCAAATGTTTGACTGCACGATTAATGCCCTTACCCCAACAAGCACGGCTAAAAAAAGTATAGCCAATCTTCACTTCATGTTGCTCAAGCAGATAATCATAGAATCTACTGCAGCCAACCACTTCATGTGTAGTGGCATCTCTAATGAGTAAAGCACCACCCGATTCCATCGCACCTGTGAAATAATTGGTAAACACTTCTCGCTTGTATCTGTCAGGATTGGGATGCTGCTCCCAAATCAATGGATCTGATGCTACAGTATACAAGGCTTCAAAATCATCTGCCTGCAATGGACTTAAATACACGAGTGCATTAGAAAGCTGTGGTTGCCAATTGGGTTGCATAAATTTATTTTAATCGGATAGTTGCCATCACCGGTAAATGATCTGAAAATATTTGAGGTAGCACTGTCGCACTATGTATTTTCTTGACTGCATGTTTTTGCACAAATACGTAATCAATTTTTTTAGTCGGCTTTTCTACAGGATAGGTAAGCGCGTGATCCTGCGTACAATCTTGAAAAACCGAACACAATACATCAATCGCAGCTGTTTTCGGCTCAGCATTCATATCGCCGGTTAGAATAACCGGCATTGTATAACTACTAAACTGCTGCACGATTTCTTTTGCCTGCTGTTGTCTGGAAGCGGCATCGCGATAATCCAAATGCACTGTTGCAAAAGCAAGTGGTTGTTTGTTGACGGTAACAAAAACAACTAGCAAAGCCCTAGTCTCCTGTTTGCCCATGCTCTGCAGCGAAATTCTATCATGATGTACTGAGTCGATGGGATATCTAGATAAAACTGCCAAGCCATACGCACCACCATCAAATGCAAAATGCCTGCTGAATACACCATGCATGCCTGTGATCTGTTTCAGTTGCGCGAGCTGATCCACTTTGCCTGATCTATTGCAAACACTATCTACTTCTTGCAAACCAATCAGGCTCGCATCTGCTGTTTTGATCCATTCAGCCATTGGTTTCAATTGATCTTTGTTCTGCACATCCTGAGCGATATGGATATTATATGACAGTACAGAAACTCGCTGTGCTTGTACAGCATGGTGTAGGCAGAAAACAAGTAGAATTACTATGATCCTTTGCTGAATTTGCATGTATGCTCTAAGATAATCAACTGCTGCATAAAAAACCCCGCTCCGCAAAAGCAGAGCAGGGCGCCTAAACAAACCAAACCTTGGCTTGCATCATGCATGCGTATACCCTTTGATCAGGTATAACGCTATGATAACCGCTATCAGACATACTGCAGCAATTAGCTGCGCCCACATGAGGCGTCTGTCACGGGTACTATTTTCCGTTTCCATGTAAAGAGTTTATCGTGAAGAAAAATGTGCAGCAATCACGATAACTGGGGAGGGGGCGTAGGAACTTTCTTATATACTTTTTCAGCGATAAACTGTTCTGCATCACTAAAAGCAGCTAACGGTGCAGCTAGCTGACTGCATTGCACATAACAATGCAATTGCTCATCGCAAACACTGTCTTTCGAGAAATCAGGAATCAAATTGGCGCTACTCTGGCCATGTTGTTTTTCCTTATCAGTAATAGAATCTGAAACCAAGCCTACCAATAAAGTGAGTAGGTTTTCCCGATAAATACCTTCTTTGCTAACACCTAAATCCGGTGAACCGGGATCATTGAAGCTTACACTATTGAGCAGCAGAAAACAGGCAAGACCCGTCCAGAGTCTGCGTAATAACCAATGTTGATATGCTGCTTTTTGATACATCTAATGCCTGAGTTAAAAAAAAGAATCTATCCTTTGCACAAAAGCAATGGACTTAAACAGGCGGCTGAAAAGGCTGGGAAAGTGGATCTTCCGGCAAAGCGGTATCCAATGGGTATTGCTGTTTGGGCAATTGCGTAAGTCTTGTAAGAAAATCGGCAGTATAGAAGGTTGTTACCAGACTATCTGATTGATCATCACCTTCTTTTTCTGCACCGTCGGGCAGTTCGAGATCGCCCGGTAATTGCAGCGACCACTCAGTAGCTTGGCTGATTTGCGGAAAAACACCGAGACCCAGCTGCAGCGTATAGCTCATGAACACCAAGATGGCGCCCATGAGACAAAGCAATGGATATCTTTTTCCGCTAAACATGACTGTTTAAAGAACAAACTTTATACCAACTTATTGTGTGCACGCACAAAATCTATCTAACAAAGTAGATTTTGCGGCAAATATTATTGTCCTGCCTTTACTTCCAATTCTTCAGGCTTGGTTACATCTATCTGATAACCACCTTTATACTCCTTCACTTTACCTTTTACACAGATCTCTTTATTCAACAAAAATTCTTCCGGCTTCCAAGTAAAATTTTTTCGGCTATCGCCATCAATCACCACCGTCATTTTCTGGTTGGGGTATTTTCCGCCCAGATTTATCAGGGTAAGTTGTCGGGCTGAATTATCTAAAAATCTGGCACTATACACCTTATCGCACACTTTCACTTCCTTCCCTACATACTTAGCGATATCATCGATATTGATGGTTTCCTGCGCCTGTGTAATCAAACCAAACAAAAGCATTCCGACAAACAGTATTAGTTTCTTCATTGCAGCGATTTTAAAAAGCAATTTCGGTAATCAGCGGGAATTTTGGCGACCTAATCTATAGCTATTGATCCATGCAAAACCTACTGCAAGCAGAATCAGCACCACACCCAATGTTGTCAGCTTTTCTAAGAGGGCAAGTCGTGGACCCTGGGAAGCACGAATACCCCATAAAGCCCACGCAATAACCAACGCAGGAGCAATGGTTCGCTTACTGAACACAAAAAACAAAGCCAGTATCATTGCTATGATAATCATGATGGCACTCCATTGATAAGCTGCAATGCCCGCACCATCCCAACGCATCTTAACCAACAGGGCAGTAACATTCGCAATAGTGGCTACAGATATCCAACCCAGATAGACTGTAAAAGGTGTCCATAGCCAGAATTTTCGTCTGCCCTGCATATCCCGCGTAAGCGGATAAGCTTTGATGAATAAAAGAATGAGCGTAACCAGAAAAGCCAGCATGATCAACAAAGAGATAGTCATTTGTAGATAATGCCAGGCCAGAATCCATCCTGCATTCCAAATACAAGTGAGTTGGAAATATGGATTCACTTTATTGATATAAGTCTGTGTTGCCGCATCGGGTTGATAGCGTATCTCGTAGAGCGTTACCTGCGTGGTATAACCAATGATCAACAGATATATCACCGACCAAATACTAAAAGTAAAGCCTGCAGGCACAAAATAGTTGGGATACAAACCGGATATCTGTCCCGTATTCATCCCATTAATGGGTAGTACATTGGCTAAAGTATTGACAGTGAGAACAAGAATCAGCAATAACCAGTTAATGAGTATACGCATGACGAACAAAGTTTAAAACCAACCTCTACGCTTAAATATCAAAAGCATCCAAGCGGGCACAATCAACATCAAGCCCACCGCTATGAAAAATCCATATTGATGATGCAAGTATGGAATACGGTCGAAGTTCATACCAAAAATACCACCAATCACCGTTGCAGGAGCCAGCAAACAAGTAACAATCGCCATCACCTTCATGACCTCATTCATGCGCAGATTCACATTGCTGAGATAGAGATCTTGTAAGTTCATCATCATATCGCGATAGTTCTCTACCAATTCATTTGCCTGAACAATATGGTCGTAGATATCTTTAAAATATTTAGTGGTTCT
>DALYHN010000076.1:0-9639 GCA_031970875.1 Chitinophagaceae bacterium | reverse complement strand
CTGGATATCGATTTGAATAACAGTGGTCAGGCAGATGCTTATGAAGTAATGCCTCCTAAGAAAGTGGTGAAAGTAACTGTTGGTAAAACAACAGTAGAACTGCCTGCTTTGATTGTACCTGGTACAGAGCCAAACACGATTGCTATCGCTGTAGGTTATGGCCGCAGCGAGAAGCTGGGTAAAGCAGTAGTTGGTACAGGTAAGAACGTATATCCATTTGCTTCTTTCAATGGTACTGCGGTACAGTTTGCTGCTGCTGATGTAACCATTGCTGTTACAGATGAGAAGTATCCAGTTGCTTTAACACAAACACACTTCCGTTACGATACTGCACAAGGTAACCGTACTGAAGTGATGAAAGAACTGAGCTTGGCTCAATTCAAGAAGCACCCAACGGAAATCCGCGACGAGCGCGAAAAAGAACTGAAGCCTTGGGGTGGTCTGGAGAAGTTCGAATCTCAGGGTACAATCTATCCTGTGTACGACAGACCAGGTGTGAAGTGGGGTATGAATGTTGACCTCAACACTTGTACTGGTTGCGGTGCTTGCGTGGTTGCATGTAACGCAGAAAACAACGTACCTATCGTTGGTAAGCCTGAAGTAATGCGTGGCCATGAAATGCATTGGTTGCGTATCGATAAATATTACAGTGGTGATATGGATAACCCGAAAGTGGTATTCCAGCCGCTGATGTGTCAGCATTGCGACAACGCACCTTGCGAAAACGTTTGTCCGGTTGCTGCTACTAACCACAGCAGTGAAGGTTTGAACCAGATGACCTATAACCGTTGTATCGGTACACGTTACTGCGCTAACAACTGTCCATTCAAAGTACGTCGTTTCAACTGGGCTGATTATACTGGTGCTGATAGCTTCCCAGATAATCAGGAAGGTAAAGTGAATGATGTGGTAATGATGATGAACGATGATCTTACCCGCATGGTACTGAACCCAGATGTTACGGTACGTAGCCGTGGTGTGATTGAAAAATGTTCTTTCTGCGTACAGCGTCTGCAGGAAGGCAAGCTGAAGGCGAAGAAAGAAAGCCGTCCGCTTGCAGATAGCGATGTGAAAGTGGCTTGTCAGCAGGCTTGTCCTACTAACGCCATCACATTCGGTAACGCAAACAGCCATGAAAGTGCGATCACCATGGTACGCATGGACAATCCTAACCGTCAGTTCTATTCACTGGAAATGCTGCACGTACTGCCTAACGTAAGTTACTTGGCTAAGGTGCGCAACACAGATGAAATGGCACATGAAGGTCATGGCGCAGAAAAGAAAGAAGGAGCACACGCTTAATTGAGAACGAAAAGCTGATTGAATAAAATTCTGCAGTGAAAACTGCAGGCAATAAATAAGACCAGATGAGTGTAAAGTACGAATCACAGTTACGCGAACCATTGGTGTATGGTGACAAAACCTATCACCAGGTAACAGAAGACATTGTACGCCCCATTGAAGCCAAGCCATCAAAATTGTGGTATATCGGTTTCTACATCGCGGTAGCATTGCTGCTCTTCGGTGTGTACAGTGTATACCGTGAAGTAACCTATGGTATCGGTCAGTGGAACCTGAACAAAACCATCGGTTGGGGTTGGGACATCACCAACTTCGTATGGTGGGTTGGTATCGGTCACGCCGGTACATTGATCTCAGCCATCCTCTTGTTGTTCCGACAGGGTTGGAGAACTGGTGTAAACCGTGCAGCAGAAGCGATGACCATCTTCGCGGTAATGTGTGCTGGTCAGTTCCCTATCTTCCACATGGGTCGTGTATGGATGGCTTTCTTCGTATTGCCTTATCCTAACACACGTGGTCCTTTGTGGGTGAACTTCAACTCTCCATTGTTGTGGGACGTATTCGCGATCTCTACTTACTTTACTGTATCACTCCTTTTCTGGTATTCTGGTCTGTTGCCTGACTTTGCAA
Source organism: Chitinophagaceae bacterium (assembly GCA_031970875.1). GTDB lineage: Bacteria > Bacteroidota > Bacteroidia > Chitinophagales > Chitinophagaceae > JAFLBI01. Next base: position 7,707 of record DALYHN010000076.1, on the reverse strand, counting down.
CTGTTCGCGACCGTGCTTTCACCAAACTGCGTAAGCGTTTGTATGGTATTGCTGCTTTCGGTTGGACAGGTTCTACCAAGCACTGGCAGCGTCATGAAAGTTTATCACTCGTACTGGCTGGTTTAAGTACACCACTGGTACTCTCTGTACACACCATCGTATCATTCGACTTCGCCACTTCAGTAATTCCAGGATGGCACACCACGATCTTCCCGCCCTACTTCGTTGCGGGTGCGATCTTCTCCGGTTTCGCCATGGTACAAACCCTGATGGTGGTTGTAAGAAAAGTATTCGGTCTGGAAGATTATATCACCATGGGTCACATCGAAGCGATGAACAAGGTGATTGTATTGACTGGTTCTATCGTAGGTGTTGCTTACTTAACAGAACTCTTCATGGGTTGGTATAGCCAGAACAAATATGAAGGTTACACTTTCTGGTATAGCCGTGCCAACTTGTTCAGTCCTTATGGCTGGAGCTACTGGGGTATGATGGCTTGTAACGTATTGAGCCCGCAGATTTTCTGGTTCCGCAAAATGAGAAGAAACCTCTTCGTTACCTTCTTCATGAGTGTGATCGTAAACATTGGTATGTGGTTCGAGCGTTTCGTAATCATCGTTACTTCTCTGTACCGCGATTACCTGCCGTCTAGCTGGTCTGTATACTACAGCCCATCTATCTGGGAAATTGGTTTCTATCTCGGAACATTCGGTTTGTTCTTCACTTGCTTCTTCCTCTTTGCGAAGTATTTCCCAACCATCGCGATTGCCGAAATCAAGTATGTGTTGAAGACAACAGGTGAGAGCTACAAAACCAAAATGGATAAATACGAAAACAAAGAGGTGGATGAGTTTGCACATGCAGCTCATGCACACTAATCAATAAAACATTACTTGAGCGAAAGCCCAGGAATAAATAAACAGTATGGCAAAAAAGAAATTCACTGTAGGATGTTTTGATGAAGAGGATACACTCTTTGCTGCAGTAAAGAAAGTGCGTACAGCGGGTTACAAGATCCATGATGTGTACACGCCTTATCCTGTACACGGTTTGGACAAAGCCCTTGGTCTTCGTGAAACCAGTCTGCATACCGCAGGTTTTATCTATGGTATTACTGGTACCACTACAGCAATCAGCAGTATCAGCTGGATTTTTACAAAGGATTGGCCTTTGAATATTGGTGGTAAGCCACACTTTGCATTACCAGCATGGGTGCCCATCATGTTCGAATTAACCGTACTGTTTGCTGCAGTAGGTATGGTGTTGACTTTCTGCTACCTGTGTCAGCTGGCACCATTCGTAAAGAAGCACCATTTCCATGCACGTGCAACTGATGATCTGTTTGTAATGGTGATTGAGTGTAGCGATAAAACCAATACGGATGATCTGAAAGCTTTCTTAAGCAATGCAGGTGCTGTTGAAACAGATGTACAAGTTGCTGAAGATGGCTGGTGGTTAGGTCGTTACGACAAAGACGAAATGATGTTTGAGAATAAAACCGTTGCTGCTTAATTAATAGAATTAAAGAAGATGAAAAAATTATCCATCATAGCTGTTCTTGCTGCAGGTGCTGTTATCGTGAGCTGCAGTGATGTAAAGCGTAAGCCCGGTAGTATCTATATGCCTGATATGGCTTATAGCCGTGCTTATGAAACCTATGCTGATCATAGCAATTTGAAAGAGCAGGGTATTAATTATACCAATATGCCAGTAGCCGGAACCATTGCGCGTGGTGAGGAAGTGCCTTTCCCTATTGCAATGGATAAGCCTGGTGATACAGTGAACTATGTGGCTTCTAAGAAAGTAATTAGTCCTATCGCTGCTCTAACAGCTGCTGAATACAAAGAAGCAGAACGTCAATACCTGATTAACTGCGGTATTTGTCATGGTACCAAGTTGGATGGTAACGGTCCGCTGTGGAAAGATGGCGAAGGCCCCTATCCTGCAGCACCAAGGAACCTGATCAACGATCCAATCGTGGGCAATATGCCTGAAGGTCAGATGATGTATTCGCTGACTTATGGCAAGAACACCATGGGTAGCTATGCATCTCAACTGAATCGTAAGCAGCGTTGGCAGATTATTCATTACATCAAGATGAAGCAGGCTGAAGCAAAAGGTGGTAAACTGCCTTTGGCTGATGAAGCTCCTGTAGCAATGGATAGCTCAGCAACAGCAAAAAAATAATTTAGATCGACTAACTGATATAAACGACTGATAATGGCTTCTGTAAAAATGCAATTCGAGATTCCCGGTAAAATGCGCACCTGGTCATTTGCACTGATGGGTGTAGGCCTTGCCGCATTACTGATCGGCCTTTTTACCAAGGGTTTCAGCAGCGACGAACATGAGCAGGCTGTATTCTGGGGTACGCTGATGTATAATACCATCTTCTGGACACTGGTTACCAATGCAGCAATGTTCTTTATTTGCGTTACTACCTTGGCAATGGGTGGCTGGCAACAGTCTTTCCGTCGTGTGCCCGAAGCCATTTCTACACTGGTACCTATTTTCGGCAGCATCACTTTTGCCGTACTGATTTATGTAGTATTCAGCCACAAGCACCACATCTATCATTGGGTAGATGCAGAAGCAGTAGCTGCTGATCCCATCCTGAATGGTAAGAAAGGATTCTTGAATCCTACTTTCTTCCTGATTTGGTCTACACTCACCATCGGTTTCTGGAGTATCCTCGGTTGGAGAATGCGTCAGCTCAGCAGCGAAGCTGATGAAGCTGCCATGAACAACGAGACTGGCCGTTCATTCATCTGGAGAAATACGGTACGTGCTGCATTGTTTATTGTATGGTTTGCATTAACTGTAGGCTCTACCATCCCTTGGTTGTGGATGATGAGCTTGGATGCACACTGGTACAGCACCATGTATAGCTGGTACACTTTCGCCAGTTCTTTCGTGAGTGGTATGAGCTTAATCGCCCTTTGGGTAATTTATCTGAAGAACAAAGGTTACTTGGAATATACCAATCAGGAACACCTGCATGATATCGGTAAGTTCATGTTTGCGTTCTCTGTATTCTGGACTTATCTCTGGTTCAGCCAGTACATGTTGATCTGGTACGCAAACATTCCTGAAGAAACTGTTTACTTCAAGCACCGCGTACAGGGTCCTTACAAAGGAATTTTCTTCCTGAATTTGATCATCAATTTCTTGTGTCCGTTGTTAATCCTGATGAAGCGTGCTGCCAAGCGTAACTATACACTGGTTACATTCATGGCTGTACTCATCATCTTCGGTCACTGGATTGATTTCTACCAAATGGTGATGGGTAGCATCAGCAAGGAGCATGTTACATTGGGCTGGATGGACTTTGGTATACTGAGTTTCTTTGTTGGCGTAATGATCTTCCAGACAGGTCGCGCATTGGCCAGCAAGCCGCTGATTCCGAAATACCATCCTTTCCTGAAGGAAAGTATCATTCACCACACGTAATGAATGAAGGGTATTTGGTTAATTAAACAGATTAGAGAAAAGAAAACACGGATAGTATTATGAGTATGTTTCTGATCATTGCAGTCGTTACGCTGATCTTCATTGTGATCTTCCAGATCTCAAAAGCCAGCGAATATGTTGCGGTATTGAAAGGTGCAGAAGCCAGCCGTAAGCAGAATAACAAGATCAACGGTTTCCTGATGATCGCGTTTCTGGTACTCGGTCTGATAGGTGTATGGTACTGCAATGAGCTGTACTATGGTAAAACCTTGCTGCCTTATCCATCTGCCAGCAAAGAAGGTGAAAAGGTTGATGAAATGTTGTGGGTAACCTTGGCTGTTACCGGCATCGTGTTCATCATTACACAAATTCTGCTGTTCTGGTTTGCGTACAAATACCAGGAAAGCGATAAGCGTAAGCCTTTCTATCTGCCACACAACAACAAACTGGAAGTTATCTGGACAGTGGTACCTGCTATCGTACTGGCTGTGCTGGTAGTAATTGGTCTGCGTAACTGGTTCCTCTTCACCAGCGATGCACCTAAGGGCGCGATGGAAGTAGAAGTAGTGGGCAAGCAATTTGGCTGGATCTATCGCTACCCAGGTAAAGACAAAACTTTCGGTAAGAAATACTTCAAGAATATTGATGGTACTAACGCATTAGGTCTGCTTTGGGATGACAAAGCTGGTCAGGATGACGTGGTGCTGGAAGGTACTATGTACATCGTGAAGGATAAGCCTGTGAAACTGATCATCGGTTCACGTGATGTTATCCATGACGTTGGTTTAACACATTTCCGTTTGAAAATGGATGCTGTACCAGGTACACCAACAACCATGTGGTTTACACCTAAGTACACCACTAAGGAAATGAAAGAAATCACTGGTAACCCCAATTTCGCTTACGAGATCAGCTGTGATCAGATGTGCGGAAACGGTCACTACTCTATGAAAGGTGTGATTGAAGTGGTTACACAGGAAGAGTTTGATGCTTGGATGGCAGGCAAAAAAGCAACCTATTTGGTGGCTTTCCCTGACAAGGATCCATCTAATGCACCAGCTAAACCAGCTGCCGACAGCGCCAAGATCGCTGCACCTGTAGCAAAAATGTAAAAACTAGTCAACCGACTGGCATAATTGATTGTAATTAAGTAAGTATTAAAGAAATCTCAATATGGCGACTGAAGCAGTTCTGCAAGCACACGCTACACACGATGTTCATGGAGACCATCATCATGAGCATCATCATCATGAAACATTCATCACCAAGTATGTTTTCAGCCAGGATCATAAAATGATCGCGAAGCAATTCCTGATCACTGGTATGGTTTGGGCCGTACTGGGTGGTTTGATGTCTGTGCTCTTCCGTTTTCAGCTGGGTTACCCAGATGCAACTTACCCTTGGTTAGAAGACCTCTTGGGTAAATGGGCTGAAGGTGGCCGTATTACACCAGCTGCCTATTATGCACTGGTAACGACACACGGTACCGTACTGGTATTCTTTGTATTAACTGCAGGTCTGAGTGGTACTTTCGCTAACTTCTTGATTCCGCTGCAGATTGGTGCACGCGATATGGCATCACCTTTCATGAACATGCTGAGCTATTGGTTCTTCTTAGCTGCAAGTATCGTGATGCTGTCTTCATTGTTTGTTGAAACAGGTCCTTTCAGTGGTGGTTGGACTGCTTACCCTCCTTTGAGTGCATTGGGTGATGCTTCACCTGGTTCTAAAACTGGTATGGATTTGTGGTTGATCTCTATGGCCCTCTTCGTAGTGTCTTCACTGCTGGGTGGTCTGAACTACATCGCAACTGTATTGAACATGCGTACCAAGGGTATGAGCATGACACGTATGCCACTCACTATCTGGGCGCTGTTCTTCACAGCTATCCTAGGTGTATTGTCATTCCCAGTACTGTTTTCTGGTTTCATCCTTTTGATTTTCGATAGAAACTTCGGTACAAGCTTCTACCTGTCTGATATCTATCTGGCTGGTGTAGAAAAAGCATTGCCTAACGAAGGTGGTAGCGCCATCTTATATCAGCACTTATTCTGGTTCTTAGGTCACCCTGAAGTATACATTATCTTGTTACCAGCCATGGGTATGGTATCAGAGATTCTGTCTGTAAACTCTCGCAAGCCAATCTTCGGTTATATGGCCATGATCGGTTCATTGTTTGCGATTGCAATCCTGGCCTTCTTGGTATGGGCACACCACATGTTTGTAACTGGTTTGAACCCATTCCTCGGATCTATCTTCGTATTGTTGACTTTGTTGATCGCTGTTCCATCAGCCATCAAAGTGTTCAACTGGTTAACTACCCTGTGGCGCGGTAATATCCGTTTTACTCCTGCGATGTTATTCGCGATTGGTTTCGTGAGCCTCTTCATCTCTGGTGGTTTAACAGGTATCTGGTTGGGTAACTCTGCTCTGGATATTCACTTGCACGATACATACTTTGTAATCGCTCACTTCCACATTGTAATGGGTGTGGCTTCTATGTTCGGTATGTTCGCTGGTATCTATCATTGGTATCCTAAGATGTATGGTCGTTACCTCAATAACACCATGGGTTATATCCACTTCTGGGCTACACTGGCTGGTGCTTACCTGATCTTCTGGCCAATGCACTACGAAGGTTTGGCCGGTATGCCTCGTCGTTACTACGATTACAGCATCTGGGAAAGCTTCAAGCAATTTGCTGAGCTGAACAGATTCATCAGCACTGTAGCAATGATTGTATTCGCAGTACAGTTATTGTTCCTCTTCAACTTCTTCTATAGCATTTGGAAAGGTAGAAAAGTAAGAGAGCAGAACCCATACAATGCAACTACATTGGAGTGGACTACTCCAATCAATCCTGGTCACGGTAACTGGGCCGGTGAAATTCCTGAAGTACACCGTTGGGCTTACGACTATGGTAAGGATGGTAAGGAATTCATTTCTCAGACCACACCGATTGGGGCAGATGAAAGTAGTCATCACTAATATTCTTGCGTAGTGGTGCGAAAGCACTGCTGCTACTAATATCACTGCAATGCCCTGAGTATTCAGGGCATTGTTTTTCTGACTGAATGGTGCGAATGATTATGGCAGAACAGGCAACAACATCTTCTAACGGTTTCTCACTTGCAGCAAAAGCAAGGGATTACTACCAGCTGATCAAATTCACGCTCAGCTTTACGGTAGTATTTTCCTGTGTGATCTGCTACCTCATGGCACCTAAGGTGGTGAACTATGACTGGTGGATGATCATCATACTTTTTGTTGCGGGTATGCTGGTAACCGGTAGTGCCAATGCCATCAATCAGGCTGTTGAAAAAGATACTGATGCACGCATGAAGCGCACTGGTAAAAGACCTGTGGCTGATGGCAGAATGAGTCAGCAAGAAGCTTACACTTTTGCATTTATTGCTGGTGTGGTTGGTGTGTTGATGATGTGGTATTTCTTCAACCTGTCTTCTGCTTTACTTTCTGCATTCAGCTTATTCGTTTACGCTTATATCTATACACCACTCAAGAAGATCAATTCAATTGCAGTATTAGTGGGTGCATTTCCCGGTGCTTTCCCTTGCTTGATTGGTTGGGTAGCGGGTAATGATGATTTTTCAGCCGGTGGCTGGATATTGTTTGGCATTCAGTTTCTGTGGCAGTTCCCGCATTTCTGGGCCATTGCCTGGGTAGCGCATCAGGATTATAGCAAGGTTGGATTCAAATTATTACCTAGCGATAAGGGGCCAACAAAATTCACCGCCATGCAGGCAGTGATGTACAGTGTGCTGATGATTCCCATGGGTATCCTGCCTTATTATTTTGATTTATCAGGGAAGATCAGTTTGTGGATTGTACTAGTAGCGAATTTATTCATGGTCGTACAGAGTTTAAGATTGTATCAAAACATGGATGTGCCTTCTGCAAGAAGAGTCATGTTCAGTAGTTATATCTATTTACCAATTGTCTTATTGGCTTTATTGGCTGATAAGCTGCGATAAAATTGTTTGTGATGATGGCAACAAGTGTAACAAAGAAAGAAACAGGTCGCATCCACCCGCATAAGTTCACGCTTTGGGTGGCGATGGCGAGTATCATTATGGCTTTTGCAGGCTTAACCAGTGCCTATATCGTTAAGAAGAATCAAAGTAACTGGCTGGAGTTTCAATTACCATTGGTATTCTGGTATTCCACAGCAGTAATTATTATCAGCAGCGTAACCATGCATTTGGCTTTGAAATCTTTCAAAGCAAGAGAAATGCAGCG
>DALYHN010000075.1:0-9677 GCA_031970875.1 Chitinophagaceae bacterium | reverse complement strand
CCATCAAGCCATTAGACGAAGAAGCCATCATTCGTTCTATCAGCAAAACCAAATGTGCTGTTACCTGCGAAGAGCATAATGTATTAGGCGGTTTGGGTGATAACATTGCACAAGTGGCAGCGCGTCATTGTCCCATTCCTATTGAGTACATCGGCACCAACGATACGTTTGGTGAAAGCGGCACACCAAACCAACTACTCGTGAAGTACGGATTAGACACACCGAATATTGTTGCAGCTGCAGAAAAAGTGATGAGCAGAAAAGCATAATAAATAATCCCCCCGCAATACTGCGGGGGGATTATTATTTTAGACGAATGAAAAACCTGCTGCTTTCTACTTTTCTTTTATTCGGCTATTTTACACATGCACAGTATGTAGTTACGATGGATAGTGTGCATGTTGCTATCAATAGCAAAATCATCCCAGATAAATTAAGTCCCGCATTGATTAAGCAACTGGCGGGGCCGTTCAAAACGCATTATACACACTTTAATATTCATTGGGAAGACGGTAGAATCATTAAACCTAAGATGTTTGGATATAGCTATCCTGATAATGGATTTTATATCAGCTTTTTTAAAGTAGAACAAACCTTTGCCGGGATTTCCATGCAAATACAATACTATCGTGATGAAAGAGGCAATAAAAATTTTAATCGGCAATTAGCCAATCAATTAATCATTGATGGTCATAAGATGGATACAAGCACCACGATGGAAGAAGTCAGACAAATATTAAAAACCTATCCTCTTGTTTTTGAAGATGAGGTAAATCTCTATAAGCAAGTGTATTCACCGATGATTCAATACCTCATAGGCAAGACCTATTTGCGACTGTACTTTTTACCCGAAACAAAAAAACTCAGGTTAGTGCGTATTAATTAAGGCGCCAGTCTTTCAATTTTCCAACTACCATCTGCTTGCAAGGTGTAACGAATGCGGTCGTGCATGCGACTGCTACGACCCTGCCAAAACTCTACCGTGTGTGGCTTCACCACAAAACCACCCCAATGCGGCGGACGAGGAATATTTTCTGTTCCATACTGTTCTTCGTATTGCAAGTAGTTTTGCTCAATGACTTTTCTGCTTTCTATCACCTGACTTTGTGGCGAACTCCAAGCACCAATTCTACTGCCCGCAGGGCGTGAGAAGAAATACGCATCATTCTCTGCATCAGATAATTTTTCTACGCGGCCCTCAATACATACTTGTCTTTCCAGTTCCTTCCAGAAAAACACCAATGATGCATGTGGATTGGCAGCAAGGTCTTGTCCCTTATGACTATTGTAATTTGTGAAGAAGACAAATCCATTTGTATCATAACCCTTGAGCAAACAAATACGTGCAGCAGGTATGCCTTGCGTGTTAGCTGTTGCTACAGTCATGGCATTGGGTTCATCAATCTTGCTGTCCATCACATCGTGCCACCAATGACCAAACTGCGCAAAAGGATCCGAAGCCACATCGGCTTCATTCAATGCTTTTAGTTTATAGTCTCTTCTTAGATCTGCAATATGTTGCTGGTGCTGATGATGGTGCGTACTCATATCCCTTGATTGAATCACGAAATTACGCAATCATTGGCCTGCAGACTACTGACAATTATCAGCAGGGCATAAAAAAGGGGCTGTTTGTTCAACAACCCCTTTCGATACGCTTATGCTAATTATTCAGTAATCGTTGTGTGTTTGGTGCCATGCTTGGAACTGATATAGGTGTACACCGCAGGAATTACAAATAAAGTCAATACCAGCGAGAATAAGAGACCGCCTACCACTACAATACCCAAAGGCATACGGCTGGTTGCAGCTGCACCCAAACTCAATGCAATTGGTAAGGCTCCGAGCGCAGTTGCTAAGCTCGTCATCAAGATCGGGCGCAAACGCTGTGTAGACGCTTCTAAGACCGCTTGTGTTTTACCCAAGCCCGCTTCACGCTTTTTGTTGGCGAACTCCACAATCAGGATACCGTTCTTGGTTACCAAGCCTATGAGCATAATCATACCAATCTGCGAAAAGATATTCAGTGTTTGATCGAACAACCAAAGACTGAGTAATGCACCTGCCATCGCAAGCGGTACTGTTAACATGATGGTGAAAGGATCTTTGAAACTTTCGAACTGCGCAGCCAATACCAAATAAATCAACACCAATGCTAAACCAAATGCAAAGCTGGTGTTAGATGAACTTTCACGGAAATCACGTGACGGCCCGCTCAGGTCAGTAGAGAAACTTTCATCCAACAATTTATCTGCAATAGCCTGCATGGCTTTTACGCCATCACCAATGGTCTTGCCTTCTGCTAATGATGCGGAGATGGTAGCCGACTTGAAACGATTGAAGTGATAGAGTGTAGGCGGATTAGAATTCTCTTCCATCTTAATCACAGATGTGATGGGAATATTTTCACCGCGACTATTGCGCACATACAACTTTTCAATAGAGGAAGGATCTTTTCTATCAGCCAGTTCCACTTGCGCAATTACTTGGTATTGCATACCGTTGCTCACATAATAAGCAATACGCCTGCCGCTGAATGCACTGGATACCACATCGGCCACATCAGCAATATTCAAACCCAGATCACGTGCTTTGATACGATCGATGGTTAATTGCAGTTCCGGCTTATTGAATTTCAAATTCGCATCTACGTTCTGGAAGGTTTTATCCTTTCTCGCTTCATCCAAAAACTTGGGTACAATTTCTTTGATCTTATTAAAGTCGAGATTCTGCACAATAAACTGCACCGGCAAAGAACCACGTGAACCCAAACCAATAGAGATGGTTTGTTCTTCAACGGGGAAGATGCGCACATTGTTGAAACGTGCCAGCTTCTTACTCAACTCGCGTGCAATCTCGCTTTGTGTTTTATCGCGCTCTTCGGGCTCTACCAATTTCAAACGAGCAGTACCACTGTTCACACCACTGCTACCAAAACCTGGCACAGCTGCAAACACAAATGATTTCTCTTTGATAGAATCAGACAAGTAACTAATCAGTTTATCTCCTGTCTCTACCATATAACCATAACTCGCACCTTCGGGACCACTTAACTGAAAACGAATATTGCTTCTATCTTCCAAAGGTGCAATCTCACTTTGCAGATTCTTTCCTACAAAAAAGATGAGGGCGCCACACAAGACAACAATTACCCAAGCCATCCAACGCACACGCAGGAAACTGGCCAGCATATTCTTGTAGCCATTTTCTAATCCGCGGAAAATGAATTCTGTTTTCTCGTAAAACTTACCATGCCCTTTCTTACGCGTGAGCAATACGTTCAATACAGGTGTGATGGTCAATGATACAAAAGCAGATACCAATACCGCACCGGCAACTACCACACCAAACTCGCGGAACAAACTACCCACAAAGCCTTGTAAGAAAATTACCGGCATGAACACCACAGCCAGTGTGATTGACGTAGAGATAACCGCGAAGAAGATTTCTTTACTACCCTCTAATGCTGCTTTCTTTATGGGCAAGCCCATCTCCATTTTTCGGAAGATGTTTTCTGTTACCACAATTCCATCATCCACCACCAGACCTGTCGCTAGTACAATACCCAACAGCGTCAACACATTCACCGAGAAACCGGCGATATACATGATGAAGAAAGTAGCCACCAATGAAATAGGAATATCAATCAGCGGACGAATAGCAATCATGAAATTTCTGAAGAAGAACAAGATTACCAAGACCACCAGACTGAATGCAATCAACAAGGTTTCTTCTACTTCTTGGATGGAGCGACGAACATTCTGCGTTGTATCAATCAGCGTGGTCATCTGCACATCACTTTTCTGTGTGCGCTTCAGATCTTCTAATCGCTTATAAAACTCATCTGCGATTTTGATATAGTTAGCGCCTGGTTGTGGAATGATGGCAATACCTACTGCATTCACCCCATTCAAGCGCCAGCTGAACTCTTCGTTCTCCGGACCAATCTCTACCTTAGCCACATCACTCAGACGAACAATACCATTGGCATCTTCTCGAATGATTAAATCACTAAAATCTTTTTCTGTACTCAAGCGACCGATGGCGCGAATCACCATCTCTGTTTTATCACCATAAATTTTTCCGGAAGGAATTTCTACGTTTTCTCTGTTCAGCACATTACGCACATCGCTGAATGTGACATTGTATGCATTTAGCTTGTTCGGATCAAACCAGATGCGCATGCTTGGTCGCTTCTGTCCGAATATATTTACCGCACTTACTTCAGGAATGGTTTGAAAACGTTGTTGTAATACGTTCTCTGTGTAATCACTCAACTCCAACAAACTCTTGCTCTCACTTTGCACGGCGAGAAGAATAATGAAATCACCACCTACATCAGATTTGCTCACTACCGGTGGCGCATCCAAATCTTGTGGCAGACTACGAATGGCCTGACTCACTTTATCGCGCACATCATTCGCAGCTGCTTCGAGATCTGCATCCAGGTTAAACTCAACAGTGATATTACTACTACCTACAGAGCTGGAAGAAGAAATATTGCGAATGCCTTGAATACCATTGATGGATTTCTCCAAAGGCTCAGTAATCTGGCTTTCGATGATATCAGAGTTGGCACCGGCATAAGAAGTACGCACGTTAATGATTGGCGGATCCACTGCCGGATATTCGCGCACAGCCAGAAATGTATAACCTACAGCACCAAATAAAATGATGAGTAAGTTCATCACGGTGGCCAGTACCGGCCTGCGCAATGCTAATTCAGAAATATTCATACCCTTCTACTCCAGTTTCTTTATTGAAGAATGTCTTTCAGTTGCTTTACGCTACGCACTTTTACATTGCTGTTGGGACGCACAAAGAGTACACCTGTTACCACTACACTATCACCCACACTCAAACCTTTGGTTACTTCTACATAACCGCTGCTGCGTAAACCGGTCTCAACGTTTACAATCAGGCCTTTGCCATCTTTTACAACAGCTACTTGCTTAGAACGCGCATCCGGAATAATGCTGTTGGTAGGCACCAGAATACTGCTGTTACTACCGCCTGCATTCAAATACACTTTCACGAAACTACCTGGTTGAATAGGTGCACCATTTACCGTTGCACGCACTTTCAGGTTACGCGTTGTAGCGTTGATCTCTGGTTCTGTTGCAATGATGGTAGCACTGCGCTTATTGTTTTGTGCACCTGCAGTAATTTGAACAGCGGCGCCTTTTCTGATATAACCCGCATAACGCTCAGGCACCGTGAAATCAATTTTGGAACGATCTACTTGTTGCAGGGTTGCGAAAATGTTCGCAGGTGTTACGTAAGCACCCGGACTCACTTGACGCAGACCTAGCAAACCATCGAATGGTGCTTTGATATAGGTCTTCTCAATCTGTGCTTTGTAAAAATCCATATCGGCTTTCAGGTTATTCACCTGCGTTACTACTGCATCATAATCTGCTTGGTTGATACCATTGATCGCAACAAGCTTGCGCAGTCTGGCTTCGTTCTTCTCTGCCAGATCTAATTGCGATTTGGTTTTATTCAACTGTGCTTGCAAATCGGCATCATTGATGCGCGCCAACACGGTACCTTTTGCAACACGTGTTCCTTCCGGAATATTCAGCAAAGTGAGTCGGCCACTGACTTCAGGTCTGATTTCGATTGACTCGGCAGGTATCACTGTACCATTTGCCTCTACTGTATTAGACACTGCTTGTGTACTGGCAATGATGACATCTACGATAGTAGCATTAGGGCCCTGTTGTTTGGGGGCTTCTTTCTTTTTCTCTTTACAGCCGATGCTAAGTAGCAAAACGGCCAAACCTGCGCATAGGATGGAATGTCTGATCAATGTTGAAGCTTTAAGAGTCGTAAAATTAACGCTTTCACCCCCGCTTTTATGCAAGAGATTGGATGAATGGCTTTGTTATAGATGCAATAAAAAAGGCGATACAGTGAATGCATCGCCTTTGTATAAGTTTTTTGATGAAAATCAACCATTCATGCTGGCCAAAAACTCTTCGTTGCTCTTGGTACCACGCATACGTTTGAGCAGTTCGCTCATTGCTTCTTCAGTATTCATATCGTTGATGTAGAGACGCAGGATATTCATGCGGCCCAATACATCTTTTTCCAACAAGAGATCATCACGTCTGGTAGAAGAAGCCACCAGGTCAATAGCAGGGAATATGCGCTTGTTCGCCAAACGACGATCCAGCTGCAATTCCATATTACCAGTACCCTTGAATTCTTCGAAGATCACTTCATCCATCTTAGAACCTGTGTCAATCAGTGCAGTGGCAAGGATGGTGAGTGAACCACCGTTCTCGATCTTACGAGCTGCACCAAAGAACTGCTTGGGCTTTTGCATGGCATTTGCTTCCACACCACCAGACAATACCTTACCAGATGCCGGCGCTACGGTGTTGTGGGCACGCGCCAGACGCGTGATAGAATCCAGCAGAATCACCACATCGTGGCCACATTCCACCAAACGCTTGGCTTTCTGCAGCGCGATGGTAGACACTTTCACGTGCTTTTCAGCTGGCTCATCGAAAGTAGAAGCCAATACTTCTGCACGTACGCTGCGCTCCATATCGGTAACTTCTTCCGGGCGTTCATCAATCAGCACCACCATCAGGTAAACCTCAGGGTGATTGGCCGCAATGGCGTTGGCCACTTCTTTCAGCAACATGGTCTTACCCACTTTCGGTTGGGCTACGATCAAACCACGCTGGCCCTTACCAATGGGGGTAAACAGGTCCATGATACGTGTGCTGAAATTACTAGGTGTAGTAAAGAGATTGAGTTTCTCGAAAGGAAACAATGGTGTCAGGTAATCGAATGGTACACGATCGCGTACTTCATCCGGACGCTTACCATTGATGCTGTCAACCTTCAGCAGGGCAAAATATTTTTCACCTTCTTTCGGCGGACGCACATAACCTACCACGGTATCACCGGTTTTCAAACCAAACAACTTGATTTGAGAAGGGGATACATATACATCATCGGGAGAAGAGAGATAGTTATAATCTGAAGAACGCAGGAAACCATAGCCATCTGGCATCATTTCCAATACACCCTCACCCTGAATCATGCCATCAAACTCCACATTAAATACGGGTTCTTTTCTGTTGAACTGTGGTCTGGCAGCGGGCTGTGGCGCAGGTTGCTCTTCTGTGGCAGCAAGCATGGCTTCGGCCAGAGAACTGATATTGTCAGCAGGCTTTTCAGCGCTTTCTTCTGATGTGCTATTGGCATTGGGCGCAGCCGCTTCTGCAGCAGGCGCAATTTTCTCAATGCGTGGCTTGCGGCCACGGCGACCTTTCTGCTCTTCGGCAGCAGCTTCTTCGCCCATTACCTCGGCTTCTTCGCTACCGTTTCCGGTTGAAGCCACCACGGTAGCTGGTTTGCGACCACGTTTTTTCTTGCCGTCATCTTTGGCGTCGCTAGATTGAACGGCCTGACTATCAAGGATTTTGTAGATCAGGTCTTGTTTGTTGAGCTTCTTGACGTTAGCAATCTGCAGTTGCTCGGCTATATCCAGCAGCTCGGGCAGCAGCATGTCGTTCAGTTGTAAAATGTCGTACATAATCAATATTCAAATGAAATCAATACCTGCCTATAATGCATTTACGTAAGGAAGGTGGAGATAAAACAGATTTTTGTTTGAGACGAGTTGCCGGGGCAACCGGGGAAGAATCACTGATGTTTGCCGAGGGATATTCGGAGGCTCAGCTGGTTTCCGTTGCAATGTTAGGCAGTTTTTTGAGAAAAAAACCATTTTTCATGGCTTTTTATGCCAATGGCGATGGGCAAACCCTTGTACGGCGGCGAGTTTGGTTATCTTTGCCGCCCGAAAGCAAGCAATCATGTTTAACAACAGAACCAGGATCAAGGCTTTGCTGGCGATGGAGCCGGCCAATCAGGAAATCACCGTGATGGGATGGGTGCGCACCTTCCGTAACAACCAGTTTATTGCGCTCAATGATGGTAGCACCAATAATAATCTGCAGGTAGTGGTAGAACTGGGCTTGCTGGATGATGCAACCCTGAAACGCATCACCACAGGTGCATCCCTCAAGATTACCGGTGAGCTGGTGGCTTCCTTAGGAAAGGGACAAACTGTTGAACTGAAGGCCAAGTCTTTGGAAGTGCTTGGCGATAGCGATGCGGAAGCCTATCCTTTGCAGCCTAAAAAACACAGCCTGGAATTTCTGCGCGAAAAAGCACACTTACGTTTTCGTACCAATACATTCGGCGCGGTATTCCGCGTAAGACATTCATTGGCATTTGCCATTCACCAATTCTTTCACCAGAAAGGATTTGTGTACTTGCATACGCCCATCATCACTGCCAGCGACGCAGAAGGTGCAGGTGAAATGTTTCGCGTAACTACTTTACCGATGGATGGAACAGCACCACGCAATGAAGATGGTTCTATCAACTACAAAGAAGATTTCTTTGGCAAGAGCACCAACCTTACTGTGAGCGGACAGTTGGAAGGTGAATTGGGTGCCATGGCATTTAGTGAGATCTATACATTTGGACCAACATTCCGTGCTGAGAATTCCAACACTACGCGTCACCTCGCTGAGTTTTGGATGATCGAACCGGAAATGGCTTTCTATGATATTGAAGACAATATGAACCTCGCAGAGGAATTCATCAAGTATATCATTCGCTTTGCGATGGATCATAACCGTGATGATCTGGAATTCCTGGCACAGCGTTTAGCAGAAGAAGAAAAAGCATTGCCACAAGACAAGCGCAGTGAGTTGGGCTTGATTGAAAAGTTAGAATTTGTACTGAACAATGCATTTGAAAGAATTACTTACACAGAAGCCATTGATATTTTATTGAACAGCCCTGCGTACAAGAAAAAGAAATTCCAGTACGAAGTAAAATGGGGTATCGACTTACAGAGTGAGCATGAGCGCTACCTTGTAGAAAAACATTTCAAAAAGCCGGTGATTGTGACCAATTATCCTGCAGCGATCAAAGCATTTTACATGCGTTTGAATGATGGCTGTGAGGAAGGCAAACAAACCGTTGCCGCTATGGATATTCTAGCGCCGGGTATTGGTGAAATTGTGGGTGGTAGTCAGCGTGAAGAAAGATTAGAGAACCTACTCAAGCGTATGGAAGAATTTCATATTCCTGCAGCAGAGATGGATTGGTATCTGGATACGCGCCGCTTTGGTACGGTACCGCATGCAGGTTTCGGATTAGGTTTCGAACGCATGGTACAATTCGTAACCGGCATGACGAATATCCGCGATGTGATTGCGTTTGCACGTACGCCTAAGAATTGCGAGTTTTAAAAACGGTCTTTGGTCTTTAGACTTTGGCCTTTGGCGTTATGTCCGATATCAAACATCAATTGTCTGGTGTATAGTTGAAGGATCTCATAAGCTAGATACTATCTTCTAACTTCTTTCTTCAAACATTTCACCGCGGAGCAGCAGAGGACGCTGAGGTTTCGCAGAGTATTTTATAGTTTACCCTCAGCGCCAACTCTCTTAACTCTTGTTCTCTGCGGTAAAACCATCTAGCGAAATCTCAAATTGATTTCTCTACGCTAAAAAGTTTCACGCTAAGCTCGCCAGGATATAAGGCACGCAATGATCCTGGCAATCTCCTTGCGTGCTAAAAAAGTGTTTGCGCGCTTTGCGAGAAAAACTAACTACTGGCTTCTAAGTTCTGAGCATTCT
>DALYHN010000074.1:1341-9774 GCA_031970875.1 Chitinophagaceae bacterium | reverse complement strand
ATCTGGTGAGCAGATACGATTTGGACGGTATTCACATGGATGATTATTTCTATCCCTATCGTATTGCTGGCAAAGAGTTTCCTGATGAAAAAAGCTTTGCTGCATACGGCAAAGGCATGAATAAAGATGACTGGCGTAGAAGCAACTGTGATACCATCATCAAGCAACTCTATGAAACCATCAAACAAACTAATCTGCGCGTGAAGTTTGGTATCAGTCCCTTTGGTGTTTGGCGTAACCAGGATAAGGATCCACTCGGTAGTGCCACCAAAGCAGGCCAAACCAATTATGACGATTTATACGCAGATATTCGTCTCTGGTTAGAAAAAGGCTGGATGGATTATGTAGTACCACAATTGTACTGGGAAAGAGGTTTTAAAGTAGCCGACTATGATGTGTTGCTTGAGTGGTGGAATAAACACACTTATGGCAAACACTTGTATATAGGCCAAGGTATTTATCGCGCAGGCACAACTGCTGCATGGAAAAGCCCGGATCAAATACCTGAGCAAA
This sequence comes from Chitinophagaceae bacterium, assembly GCA_031970875.1. Taxonomy (GTDB): domain Bacteria; phylum Bacteroidota; class Bacteroidia; order Chitinophagales; family Chitinophagaceae; genus JAFLBI01. The sequence goes on along the minus strand of DALYHN010000074.1, from coordinate 9,261 downwards.
TCCGTTTGCTACGCAACTACAATACCACACAAGGCAGTGTGTATTTCAGCAGTAAGAGTTTTGTAAAAAACCCTAATGGCTGGAATGATAGTCTGCGCAATAACTATTATGCTGTACCTGCACTGGTGCCACCTATGCCATGGTTAGATGACGTAAAACCAGCACCACCCAGTGCCAGAAAAAAAGCAACCGATCAATACGCATTGGTCTACGAAGGAAAGAAGCCTATTAAACAATATGTAGTATTATCTGATAAAGGGATCAAGGGTGGTAATCCTATTATCGTACAGTGGATTATGCAGAGCGGTAACACAGAAATTAATGTGGCCAGCTTACGACAAACAGGACATAATCTGTTTGTTGCAGCAGTTGACAAGAACAACAACATGAGTAACCTGATAGAGTTAAACTAAACTTATAAGAGGAGGCAACTCCTCTTTTTTTATGCGCCACTTTTTTATCATAGCGAGCATCTTTAGTGTTTTGTTGGTTCGTGCGCAAACCGACTCTACGAAATCTCGCTTTAGTTGGGATGCTTATGCAGGCTTCTACTACAATCACGATTTCAATCAACCCATCAATAAAGAAAGACCTGCTTTTGCGTATAATCACAAGCAAACAGCCACGCCCGCACTTAACCTGCTTTTTCTAAAGGGCATGTATCAGTCGGAAAAGTTCAGAAGCACTGTTGCACTAATGATGGGCGATTACGCGAAATACAATTTAGCTGCCGAACCACAAGTCTGGCAACATGTGTATGAAATGAATGCAGGCATCAAACTCAGCAAAAAGCTGCAGCTCTGGCTGGATGCTGGTGTATTCGCTTCACATATCGGATTTGAAAGTGCAGAGAGTATTAACTGCTGGACATTAACCCGTAGCATCGTTGCAGAAAATTCGCCATACTATGAGTCCGGCCTCAAGCTTGGTTATACCAGCGCAAGCGGCGCATGGCAATTGAATGCATTATTGGTTCGTGGATGGCAAAATGTACAACAGCCTTTGGCGAACGCAACATTAACGCCGGCTTTTCAAATCAGCTATACAAAAGGAAAGAATCTTTTCAATTACAGTAATTTCTTTGGCAGGATGGGTGTCGGTAATAATCGCCCTTTCAGACAATACCATAACTGGTACTGGATGCATACTGCTAATACCCTAAGCTGGATTCTTGGATTAGATTTGGGTGTAGACCATTACAGCAATCAACAGCGCAGTTGGGTAACGCCCGTTGGTATCCTACGCTATCAGCTACATCCAAAATGGATGCTCGCCGCACGCTACGAATATTTTGCTGACAAAAAAAACGCGCTAGGTTATGGCACTTTACAGACAAGCGGTTATAGCTTGAACGCAGATTATAAAGCGAATCATTATATAACACTGCGTGCAGAGTGGAAACAGTTCAACGACCAAAAAGCAATCTTCTTGAAAGATGCTACAATGAGCAATCACAATAGCAACCTAGCTTTTGCTGTAATTCTCGCGCGTTAACCAAATATAACTTCGTTTAGATCACCTGGCCATACACCAAATTTTTCCTGTACGGCTTTGAAACGGTGCGTGAAAATGCCTCTAAGCTGTGCTTTCACAAAAAGTGTATTGGCAATATCGCCCAGAAAGAAAAGGGGTAGTTTGTAGTGTACAATATCTGTCATCTCAACACCACCTTCGATTGCTTTAAAATGATGCTGGTGATGCCACAAGCTGTAAGGACCAAAGCGTTGTTCATCTACGAAGAACTGTTGATCAGCTACATGGGTAATTTCTGTCATCCAATACATGGGTATACCTAAAACAGGGCTCACTTTGTATTCAATAATTTGTCCGGCATACATTCTTTCACCATGATGCTTTGAAACAATATTGAATCCCAAATTAGAAGGGGTAATATCTTTTAAATTATCCGGCTTGCTAAAGAAATCCCACGCACTCGCTAAATCAATTGGGATACGCTGAACTGTCTTGATAGAATAAACCTTGCTCATGGCGATGTTTTCTATACAACACATCTGCAATTAAAAGGTTGGGAAACTGTAGCTTTGAAAGCATGACAAGGGCAGAACAAGAAGCAAATTTTCGTTCCATTTATGCGGGTTTGAACCCTCAGCAACAAAAAGCAGTGGATACCATTGAAGGGCCGGTAATGGTGATTGCAGGCCCTGGCACGGGCAAAACCCAGATTCTTTCGGCAAGAATTGGTAAGATTTTGCTGGAAACAGATGTATTACCGGAAAATATTCTTTGTCTTACCTATACCGATGCCGGTGTGGTGGCCATGCGCAAGAGATTGCAGCAATTCATCGGTCCGGATGCGTATAAAGTGAATATTTATACATTCCATGCTTTTTGTAACGATATCATCCAAGAGAACCTGTCCTTGTTTGAGAAAAACGCACTGGACCCTATTTCTGATCTGGAAAGAATTGCACTGTTCAAAGAACTCATCAATGCATTCCCAAAAAATCATCCACTAAAAAGATATCGTGGTGATGTGTACTATGAGATCAACAACCTGCAGAACCTATTCAGCACCATGAAGCGTGAGGGTTGGAGCAGTCAGCAGATTGAAACTGCGATTGATGCCTACATCAATGACCTGCCCAACAGAGATGAGTTTGTGTACAAGAAAAAGTTCCGTGATAAACAAGCAGGCGATCTGAAAGAAGATAAGATCAATGAAGAAAAAGAGCGCATGGAGAAACTACGCGCCGCAGTGAAAGAATTTGATCGCTTTCAGGAAATGATGCGCAAGCGCAATCGCTATGATTTTGATGACATGATCAATTGGGTGATTCGTGCATTTGAAACCAATAGCAGCTTACTCTCCCGCTACCAGGAACAGTTTCAATACATCTTGGTGGATGAATATCAAGATACCAGCGGAACGCAGAACCGATTGGTGGAATTACTCATCAGTTATTGGGATGCACCAAACGTGTTTGTGGTAGGCGATGATGACCAGAGTATCTATCGCTTTCAAGGTGCGAATGTGGCCAACATGCTTTCCTTCGCGCAGCAATACCAGAAAGATTTGCTTACAGTAGTGCTAACGCAGAACTATCGTTCTACGCAGCCTATTTTGGATGCTTCCAAAACCATCATTGATAAAAATGAGGAGCGATTGGTGAAGCAAATGCCCGGACTCAACAAAGAATTACAATCTGCCAATACCAAAATCAATCAACTTACCCATACACCTGTGCTGGAACTATACAATAACCAGCACGAAGAAATGATGGGCATTACACAACGCATTGAGCAGCTACTGCAAGAAAGTATTGCGCCAGGCAAGATTGCCGTCATCTACAAAGAGAACAAGTATGGCGAAGAATTGGCGCGCTATTTCAGACTGAAGCAGATACCATTTTATAGCAAGCGTCATGTAAACATTTTGGAGCAGCCATTAGGCAGACAATTGGTGCTGATGCTGCAGTTTTTAGCTGCAGAGCACGATACGCCCTATGGTGGCGATGAAATGCTATTCGAAATTTTACACTTCGAATGGTTCCACGCCAAACCAATTGATATTGCCCGATTATCGGTAGAAGTAGCTGCCAAACAGTTCAGTGATCAGAAAACCTCACTTCGTGAGTTACTCTATACTAAAGCACAGCAACCTGCTAAGGATTTATTTAGTCAGGCCATTGATCCTGCACTCAAACAGGCAAGCAATGTGTTGGAGAACCTGATTGCTGCTGTGCCCAACAATACCTTACAACAGGTTTTTGAATTGCTGATTCAACAAGCCGGCGTATTGAAATATATCATGCAGCATCCGGAAAAGCATTGGTTGTTACGAGTACTTACTGGCTTATTTGATTTCATCAAGGAAGAAACCCGTCGCAACCCCATGCTCACGCTAGCCGATCTAGTGGGCATTTTGGAATTGATGGAAGAAGAAGATTTACCATTACCACTTGTGCAGATTAATGGCAATGATAGCGGCGTCAATCTCTTAACTGCACACGGATCAAAAGGACTAGAATTCAAATATGTTTTCTTCGCGGGTTGCAATGCAGGCGCTTGGGAAAAGAAAAGAAAACCAGGCGGCGGATATCGCTTACCAGATACCCTACTTGGCACAACAGTAAGTTCCACACAAGCAGATGCAGAAGAATTGAGACGCTTGTTCTATGTAGCACTCACCAGAGCAGAACAACACCTCATATTGTCTTACAGCCGATTCAATATGGATGGCAAAGAGATTGAACCCAGCATGTTTGTTGCCGAGTTGCAAGACCAGCATGGATATGCAGCGGAAACAATCATATTGCCTGCAGACACATTAGATACTTTCCGCGCATTGCAGTTCATGGAACAAGCCAGACCGGAAATCAGCGCAGCTGAAGAAGCATTTGTGGCACCATTGCTGGATAAGTTTGTCATGAACGTAACCGCACTCAATAATTACTTGAAGTGTCCGCTTAACTTCTATTTCAATAATCTCGTACGCGTTCCATCAGGTAAATCAGAAGCTACTGAATTTGGTTCTGCCGTGCACCATGCATTGCAGAAGCTGTTCGAAAACATGCAGCAGAACAACAATGCATTTGCTGATAAAGCTGCATTCATCGAAGATTTCAACTGGTATATGCATCGCCACCGCGAAAACTTTACCAAAGAACAATTCGATCGCCGAATGGAATATGGCCATGAAGTCTTGAGTAATTACTACGACACCTATATCAACCAATGGAATAAAATTGTAGCGGTTGAAAGAAGCATCCGCAATGTGGTGGTGAAAGGGGTGCCCATCAAGGGTAAGCTGGATAAGCTGGAGTTCAATGGTAAGCAAGTAAATGTGGTAGATTACAAGACAGGTGATATTGATAAAGCCAAGAACAAACTCAAACCACCGCACGATAAAGATCCCAATGGTGGCGATTACTGGCGGCAGGCCGTCTTTTATAAACTACTCGTAGATAATTATCAGCAGAAAGACTGGCAAGTGGTGAGTACCGAGTTTGATTTTATTGAGCCAGATAAGAAAAAGCAATACCAAAAAGCCAAAGTGGTGATTACACCGGAAGATACCACTACCGTAAGCGAGCAGATTCTGACTGTATGGAATAAAATTCAGGCCAGAGAATTCTATACCGGCTGCGGTAAAGCAGAATGCCACTGGTGCAATTTTGTGAAGACAAACGAATTGGCCATAGCACTGCATGAAGCACAGGAGCCAGATGCAGAAACTGATTGATTTAAGAACTATTTCACAGCCTTGCTGATGAAACATCCTAAGTTTGCACACGCATGTATCAGAGAATATTTCAGCAAGGATTGACACAGTTTATTTGTACAAGCACCTGCTTATTTCTATTCAGCAGTTGTGCCAATATCATTCCTCCCGGTGGCGGACCAAGAGATACCATTGCTCCCAAGCTGGTGATGGCCGTTCCTAAAGATTCTGCAACCGGCGTTACGGCTGATCGCATCACACTCACATTCGATGAGTTTGTAGATATCAAGCAGTTGAATGAAAACCTGATTGTATCGCCCAACCCCAAAACACAACCTGTTGTTGATTATCGTCTGCGCAATGTCTATATCCGCCTGCGCGATAGCCTTCTACCCAATACCACTTATGCATTCAATTTTGGCAATGCCATTGTAGATGTGAATGAAGGCAATCCGGCTAAAGGCTTTACCTATGCTTTTACCACAGGAAAGGTATTGGACGACAATACCTTTAAAGGAAAAGTACAACTGGCCGAAACAGGTAAAATAGACAGCACATTAATTGTGCTATTACACCGCAACCTGAATGATACAGCGGTAGTAAAAGAAAGACCTCTATACTATACCAAAATCAACGGTAAGGGCGAATTCACTTTTCGTTATTTACCATCCGGCAGATTCAACGTATTTGTGTTACCCAATGATTATGGTAAAAAGTATGACGATAGCACCAAAATGTTTGCCTTTCTCCCTGAACCAATCAATATCATAAGCACAGGTACATCACCGGTAACACTATATGCATTTGAGGAAGCCAAGCGCAAAGAAAAACCCAAGCCCGTTGTAACCAATGATGCAGAGCCAGCAATAAAAGGCAATAACCCAGAAAGAAAACCTAGTCCCTACATCAGAACCCTACCCAATTTAGAGAATGGTGCACAAGATGTATTGAGCAATATGCAAATCAATCTGAGTAAGAAGATTACATCCATGGACACCAATGGTATTCGCCTAACAGATACCTTGTTCAAACCATTCAGCGGTTTTACACTCCAGTTAGATAGCAACAGAAGCAGTATTATAGTAAAGTATCCTTGGAAGACTGATCAACAAATGATGCTCCTCATTGCAAAAGAGGCATTGAAAGATAGTCTGGGTAATACATTGGCCAAAACAGATACCATTCGTTTTCGTACCAAAAAAGAAAGTGAGTATGGTGCTATTAAAATACGCATCACCAATCTGGATCTGAATCGAAACCCTGTATTGCAATTTGTACAAAACGATAAGCTGGTAGAATCTGTTCCTATGCGCAGTAAAGAATTGGTGCGCAAACTCTATAAGCCAGGCGAATACGAATTGCGTATTCTATACGACCGCAATCAAAATGGCATTTGGGATAGTGGCAATTACCGCACCAAGCAACAACCGGAAATCGTAGTACAGCTCGCAAAAAAATTGGCTGTTAGACCCAACTGGGATAATGAAGTGGATCTCTCACTCAGCAATGAGTAAAAACATTTCAACCAGCACTTTCCCATCAGCTTGCATATAATATCTTCGCGGCATGCAATTGCCCTCTACCCTCTTGGAAAATGCCGTAGCCGAATTTGCCAAACTCCCGGGCATTGGTAAAAAAACAGCTTTAAGATTGGTGCTTCACCTACTCAAAAAAGAAGTAGAAGAAGTACAGCATTTTGGAGAGACTATTGCCAAAATGCGCAGAGATATTCGCTTTTGCAATCGTTGCCACAATATTTCGGATGGCGATATCTGTGCCACATGCGCTAATACCATGCGTAACCAGAAGCTCATCTGCGTTGTAGAAAATATCCGCGATGTGATTGCTATCGAGAGCACACAACAATACAATGGTATTTATCATGTACTGGGCGGCATCATTTCACCCTTAGATGGTGTGGGCCCAGACCAGCTCAATATTGAAAGTCTGGTGAACCGCATTGGCAAAGAAGGCACAGAAGAACTGCTTTTTGCTCTAAACCCCACCATTCAGGGCGATACCACCATCTATTATATCCAGAAAAAGATTCAGCACCTACCCTGCCGGGTAACCACCATAGCTCGTGGTATTGCTTTTGGCGGCGAACTAGAATTTGCAGATGAAATGACACTTGCCCGCAGTATCGCTAACCGACTACCCGTTCAGCAATACGTGAAGTAACCGTTTCAAGGTAAAACCCTGTTAATTTTTCCCTTTTTAAACAATTCATGTACATACATGTAATTATGGTATTACTATCTTTACAACTCAATTCAAGCACATGAAAAAGAAGTTAATACTCGGGTTTCTAGCAGTTGTAGTACTGGGCATTATTGGTGTTTGGTATTTCATTTTCTATCGCCCAACACACAATAAGAGAGATGTAGCAGACGAACAAGGTATTGCCGTAACAGCAGCTGCGCTGGTAAAAGCCTATCAGGAGAATGAAGCTAATGCCAATACACTGTATTTAGATAAAGCGGTTGAAATCACGGGTGAAGTAAGCGACACAACAAGAGACGCTGCAGGTAAACCAAGTATTACACTTAAAAGCGAAGATGCGTTTTCCAATGTGTCTTGTACCCTGAAGCAAGATGCGCCAGGTATAGTGCTAGGGAAGACCGTTACCATCAAGGGTGTATGCACTGGCTATTTAAGTGATGTCATCGTGATAGACGCCATTGTAACCAAACAATAAGATCAATTATGTATAAGCAAGTATGGATGGGCCTTTTACT
>DALYHN010000074.1:0-1241 GCA_031970875.1 Chitinophagaceae bacterium | reverse complement strand
AAGGGTGAGTTCAAAGGCAAGATCACCAATATTGCTGCCATCAATTTCGCCAAAGACGGTACTTATCCTGCTATTGCAGAAGGCGACCTCATCATCCATGGCGTAACTAAAAAAACAAAAGCTACTGGTACCATCACTGTGGCCAAAGGTAAAGTATCGCTTAAGAGCGTGTTCAAGATTAAGATAACGGACTTCAATATCAACGGCAGTGAGATCGGCAAAGCCATTGCCAAAGAGCTGGAAATCACTGTTACAGCAGCATATTAATACCCCCAAGTATTGGCTGTTCTGCACAAACAGCCTAATTTCGCAACCGGAAGGCGGATTTGTTTATTGTTCGGCCTTCCGGTTTTTCATGGTTGTACCGCAACCAACAGAACTAATAAACGCCCGACTACTGCTCCCCCATCAGTTTCCTGCGTTAATTAGGTTCTATTTGGTTGCCGGCTGAACAGCATGGGCCCAACACCTGTTGTGTCACTCACTGCATCGGCAACAACCAGCCCAGCTAAATACAAACGAATGAACATCAGAGAAGAACTGAGTAAACGCATTCTGGTCATAGATGGTGCCATGGGTACCATGATCCAGCGACACAAACTGGAAGAAGCCGATTACCGCGGCGAGCGTTTCCAAAATTGGCATTGCGATGTAAAAGGCAATAACGACTTGCTATGCATCACCAATCCCCGTATCATCATCGATATCCATAAGCAATACTTGTCTGCAGGTGCCGATATCATCGAAACCAACACCTTCAGCAGCACCTTCATCGCGCAAGCAGATTATGATATGCAGGAGCTGGCTTATGAACTCAATGTAGCTGCTGCACAATGCGCCAAAACCGCTGTGGCTGAATTCTTTGCTAATGGTCCAGTTGAAGGCAGAACCCACGCTTATGTAGCAGGTGCTATCGGTCCGCTCAACAAAACACTGAGCCTTTCACCAGACGTGAATAATCCCGGCTTCCGTGCAGTTAGTTTCGATGAAGTAGTAAAAGCTTATACAGAACAAATTCGTGGCTTAGTAGATGGCGGTGTTGATGTGTTATTGATTGAAACCATCTTCGATACACTCAACGCCAAAGCGGCCATCTTCGCCATCAAACAATACTTCCGCGAAACAGGCAAGCCTGAACTGCCCATCATGATCAGCGGTACCATCACCGATGCATCGGGTAGAACATTGAGCGGACAAACACTTGAAGCTTTCTATGTATCTGTGATGCACGCCAAACCATT
>DALYHN010000073.1:0-9782 GCA_031970875.1 Chitinophagaceae bacterium | reverse complement strand
GGTGTCCATCTTCTGGCCAATTCTTTAAAGCCTTCTTCCACCAAACCCGCAGGTCTTTGCGGCCAAGGGTGGAATGTATGCCAAAGCAAAGCGCCGCTGAAAGTGGGGTGGGCTGTCAAACCTAAATTTTGAGATGCTTTTGCACCATATTGTAATTGTTGTACGGCCCATTCTGTTCTGGCTTTGGGATTATTGCGTACTGCTTCAGGTGCAAAGCCATCAAACATGGCGTCATACGCAGGATGTACTGCAACCAACTGTCCTTGTAAGTGTGTAGACAGCTCTGTAATCTCCAGTCCATAACTATTGATGATGCCCTTCAACTCATCTGCATATGTTTTGCTTTCGGCAGCTTTTTGCAGATCAATGCATCGCGCGTCCCATGTAGGAATTTGCACGCCTTTGAATCCGAGCGATGCAGCCCATGCACAAATACTTTCTAGTGTATTGAAAGGTGCTTTATCATCTAAGAACTGCGCTAAAAATATTCCTGGTCCTTTAATGGTTCTCATGTTACAAGTGATTGCTGATTATTACACTTCAAATGTTTTCCATTTGGTATCCATACCGGCAGATGCAACAACATTATCAATAAATGCCATGCCGCGAATACCATCTTCTACGCTTGGGAAATCCATCGCTTCCGCACTAGGTGAAGTGCCAGCAATTCTGGCAGCCAATGTAAGTGTGAAGTTTCTATATATATTGCCAAATGCTTCCAGATAACCTTCGGGGTGGCCACCCGGTGTTCTGGCATTGTGTGTGGCAAAGCTGGACAAATGTGCACCGTAATTGCTGCCTGCACGTAATACCTGCATCGGTTGATCCAACCATTTTACCCAAAGTGTATTGGGCTCTTGTTGCGACCATTCAATACCGCCTTTCTCACCATATATTTTAATGCGTAAATTATTTTCTTCACCGGCAGCAATCTGAGATGCAATCAACACACCTGCTGCACCATTGTCAAAACGCAGCAGTACGTTGCCATCATCATCCAGCATACGGCCCGGCACCATGATATTCAAATCAGCACAAAGCTGTGTAATCTTTAAGCCGGTAATATATTCGGCAAGATGTGCGGCATGTGTACCAATATCACCCATGCTACCCGCTTTACCAGAGCGCTTGGGATCTGTTCTCCAAGCAGCTTGTGCATTGCCTTCTCTTTCGCTGAGTTTGCTCAACCAACCTTGTGGATATTCTACGACTACTTTTCTGATTTTACCAAATGCATTTTCTTTCACCATTTGCTTGGCCTGCTTTACCATTGGGTAACCAGAATAGGTATGTGTTAAGCAAAGCAGTAATCCTGTTTCTGCTACTTTCTGTTGTAGTTGCTTGGCTTCATCTAAAGAAAAAGTGATAGGCTTTTCTATCACCACATGAAAACCATGTTCCAAAGCCATCATTGCCGGAGCAAAATGTGCGAAGTTGGGCGTAACAATGGTAACAAAGTCCATACGCTGATCTGCAGGTAATGCAGCTTCCGCTTTGATCATTTCTTCATAAGTAAGATAGGTGCGTGATTCAGGTAGGAACAAGCTTTTAGCTGAATCTTTCGCTACATCAGGATTGATGCTAAGTGCACCGCAAACCAATTCTATCATACCATCCATATTGGCTGCAATACGGTGAATGGCGCCGATGAAAGCATCTTTACCACCACCAACCATCCCCATCCGTAATTTTCTGTTCATAGTGCAAACGTTTGATGTGAGTATCGTACTGAAAATATCTGTACGCGAACTGCTAATGTATTTTAAAATCACTACATTTAGAACGCATTTTTTTGATTGCTTCCAAAACCACACACTGATGAAATCAACTGTTCGATTCCAGCTTTCGCTGATGATGTTTCTTAATTTTTTTATCTGGGGTATCTGGTTTGTTACAATGGGTACCTATCTCACCAAAGGCAGTATTGCAGCTTCTGATTCGCAAGCGGGCTTGGCCTATGGTACACAGGCATTGGGTGCGATTATCGCACCATTTATTATGGGCTTGATTGCAGATAAATATTTTGCTGCACAAAAATTATTGGGCCTCATTCATTTGGCCGGTGCTGTACTGATGTATTTTATTTATCAGCAGAGCAGCTTTGATAGTTTCTATTCTTTATTGCTGGGCTATATGATCATCTTTATGCCAACGCTGGCATTGGTGAATGCGATTGCATTGAAACAAATGGATAGTCCTGAAAAGCAATTTTCTCTAGTACGTGTTTGGGGAACCATCGGCTGGATTGTTGCCGGCATCTTCGTCGGTAAAATTCTAGGCTTAGAGCAGAAAGCGCAATTACAGCAAACCTTCCTGATTTCTTCAGGCGTGTCTGTTGTACTGGGCGTGTTGAGTTTCTTCCTGCCTAATACACCGCCGCCCAAAGCTGGTACCACTACAACAGTGCGTGAGATTCTTGGATTGGACGCTTTGGCTTTGTTGAAGGACAAGAACTACTTGATATTCTTCTTGAGCTCTGTATTAATTTGTATTCCGCTGGCTTTTTACTATCAAGAGACCAATAAATTCTTAAACGAGTTACAAGTTCCTGAAGCAGCATTTAAAATGAGTTGGGGACAAATGAGCGAAACCTTATTTCTCTTCTTGATGCCCTTATTCTTTACCAGATTAGGCGTAAAGAAAATGTTGCTGATCGGTATGTTGGCTTGGGTAGTGCGTTATTTGTGTTTTGATTTTGGCAATGCAGACAGCATGGCTTGGATGTTGTATATCGGCATTATTTTGCATGGTATCTGTTATGATTTCTTCTTTGTTACTGGTCAGATTTATACAGATGAAAGAGCTGGTGAGCGCATCCGTTCCTCTGCACAGGGCATGATTACATTAGCGACTTATGGTGTAGGTATGTTGATTGGTTTCTGGTTTGCAGGAATGGTGACAGAGCATTATAAAACAGCAGATGGCCATGACTGGCAGAAAGTGTGGATTATACCTGCTGCTTTTGCAGGTGTAGTTACCTTATTATTCCTGATTTTCTTTAAAGAGCCCAAGAAACAAAAAGCTTGATATGCAAAGAAGACAATTAATTAAAAACATCACAGCAGGTGCTTTAGCAGCAACAGGCTTGCCGAAGCTGCATGCAGCTGCAAGTGAAGTAACGGAGGCAACTGCACTTAAAGGCAGAATCAATCACTCCGTTTGCAGATGGTGTTATGATTTTTTAAGCTTGGAACAGCTCTGTGTTGAAGTGAAGAAGATTGGCTTTGCTGCGATAGATCTGGTTGGTCCGAAAGATTGGCCTATTCTTCAAAAGCATGGTATCGATAGCTCCATGTGCAATGGGGCTGAAATAGGTCTTACCAAAGGATGGAACGATAAACAATACCACGCTACGCTGATTAAAAACTATACTGAGTATATCGAACTAGTTTCCAAAGCAGGATATAAGAACCTAATTCTTTTTAGCGGCAACAGAAATGGCATGGACGATGAAACAGGCTTAAAGAATTGTGTGGAGGGTTTAAAGCAGGTGATGGGGCTAGCTGAAAAGAAAGGTGTTGTACTGCAGATTGAAATTTTCAATAGTAAGATTGATCATAAAGATTATATGGCGGATAAGTCTGCTTGGGCAGTGGAATTATGTAAGCGACTTGGTTCGCCTAATTTCAAAATCTTGTATGATATCTACCACATGCAGATCAATGAGGGAGATATCATCCGTACGATTAAAGACAATCACCAGTACTTCGGTCATTACCACACAGCAGGTGTGCCCGGTAGGCATGAGATTGACACCACGCAGGAATTGTATTATCCAGCCATTATGGAGGCTATTGTGGCCACGGGTTATCAGGGTTATGTAGCACAAGAATTTATTCCCGTTGCCGCAGATAAGATTGAATCACTGCGTAAAGCAGTGCATCTCTGCGATGTCTGATTTGACATTCATCAAAAAGCAATCACACTGTATCAATAGAATCTTAATTTCAAATTTCATCTAAAACGATTTGCATGGCCGAGACGAATACCTACGACGCAATAGTCGTTGGCTCAGGCATCAGCGGAGGCTGGGCCGCCAAAGAACTCACTGAAAAAGGCTTGAAAGTATTGCTACTCGAAAGAGGGCGCAATATTGAGCACGTAAAAGATTACGTAAACGCTAACAAAGAATCATGGGAGTTTCCGCATAGGGGACAAGCAACACGTCAGATGCGTGAAGATTATCCTGTGCTTAGACGCGACTATCCATTGAACGAAGAAACTTTTGGTATGTGGGCAAATGAAAAGGAGAGCCCTTACACGGAAGTCAAGCGTTTTGATTGGTATCGTGGTTACCATGTTGGTGGTCGTTCTTTGCTATGGGGCCGCCAGAGCTATCGATTTAATAAATGGGATTTTGAAGCCAATGCCAAAGAAGGTATTGGTGTGGATTGGCCTATCCGCTATGAAGATGTAGCACCATGGTATAGTTATGTAGAACGCTTCGCTGGTATTCAGGGAAGTAAAGAAGGTTTGGAAGTTCTGCCTGATGGTGATTTCCTGCCTGCAATGGATATGAACTGTGTAGAGAAAGAAGTTGCAGCGCGTATCAAGAAGCATTATAACGGTCAGCGTCACATGTTCATTGGACGAAGCGCGAATATCACGCAGCCTAAGCCAGAGCAAAATCGTGTCAACTGCCAGTATCGCAATCGTTGCTGGAGAGGTTGTCCCTTTGGCGCTTATTTCAGTACACAGTCAGCTACTTTGCCAGCAGCAATGGCGACAGGCAATTTAACACTGCGTCCACATTCTATCGTCACACGTGTTTTGTATGATAAAGACAAGAAGCGTGCAACCGGTGTGGAGATCATTGATGCAGAAACAAACAAGACAATTGAGTACAAATCGAAAATTGTATTTCTCTGTGCTTCATCATTCAACTCTACTTGGGTGTTGATGAACTCTGCAACGGATATCTGGCCTGAAGGTTTGGGTAGCAGCAGTGGCGAACTCGGACACAATGTGATGGATCATCATTTCAGATTGGGTGCCGGTGGTAGGGTAGACGGTTTTGAAGACAAGTATACTTTCGGCAGAAGGCCAACGGGTATTTATATTCCGCGTTTCAGAAATATCTACGATGACAAACGCGATTACCTACGTGGCTTCGGTTATCAAGGTGGTGCCAGCAGAGACCGTGGTGGTCATAAAGTTGCTGAAATGACGATTGGTGCAGATTTCAAAGAAGCACTTTGTGAAGCAGGCGATTGGAATATTGGTATCACTGCTTTCGGTGAGATTCTGCCATATCATGAGAATAAGATCATGCTGGATAAGAATAAGAAGGATAAGTGGGGCTTGCCTGTACTAGCGATGGATGTTGAGATCAAAGAGAATGAACTCAAGATGCGTAAGGATATGATGAACGATGCGGCTGAGATGCTGGAAGCAGCAGGTGTGAAAGATGTGAAGACATATGACGCAGGTTATGCTGTTGGTCAAGGTATCCATGAAATGGGTACTGCTAGAATGGGCCGCGATCCTAAATCTTCTGTCCTGAATGGCAATAACCAGGTTTGGGATGCACCAAATGTATTCGTTACGGATGGCGCTTGCATGACAAGTGGCTCTTGCGTGAATCCATCTCTAACCTATATGGCATTGACTGCACGTGCGGCAGATTTTGCTGTAAAAGAATTGAAAAAAGGTAATCTCTGATCACTACAAAACATTGACAAATGAACAGAAGAGAATTGCTCAAAATGGTTGCCCTTGCTACCGGTGGTGTAGTGATTGGCGGAGAGTTTTTGTTAACTGGCTGTAAGAATGCAGCTTCGGATGCAGGCTTCTCCTTAAGCCCAGAACAAATTGCGTTGTTGGATGAAGTGGCTGAAACCATTTTACCTACCACTAAAACACCTGGTGCCAAAGCAGCTAAAGTTGGCGAGTTCATGCAAGTAATGGTGAAAGACTGCTATGAATTGAAAGACCAACAAATATTTGCAGAAGGTATTGTTAAGCTGGAAGAAGCATGCAAGAAAGCCAATGGCAAAACATTTATGGAGTGTTCTGCTGAAGAGCGTACCAAGTTTTTACAACAGCTGGATGCAGAGCGCAAAGAATACCAAAGCAAGAAAAAACAAGAAGAGCCGAATCATTATTTCCAAATGATGAAGCAGCTTACATTAACCGGTTATTTTACGTCTGAGATTGGTGCAACACAAGCGTTGCGTCATGTGGCGGTGCCCGGTAAATATGATGGCTGCATGCCCTATCAAAAAGGGGATAAAGCTTGGGCATGAACAGACGAAGATTGATATAATGCACATAAAAAACCCTCCGAAAACGGAGGGTTTTGTTTTGAATACTTACGATATACTTATAGCTGTATTTGTTCTTTAGCTAAAGCGCTTTTCAGCTTAGCATCTGTTTCAGTTAGCAATGCAGCTTGTTGTTTAGCAGCATCATTTACCTTGTTGATGACGTTCTCTACGTTTTGCTGCTGAAGATTGCTGATAGCGACTTCTTGTCCAATTAATACCAGATAAATCTCACTGATTTCTTCACGTAGTTTCTTTTCATCTGCAAAAACAGATGTTTGCTTGGTGGCCAATAAAGTACTTCTGAATGCTTCGAGTTTGTTCCAGTATGTTTCAGCCAGCTTTTTGGTCTTGGCATTTTTTAGCTTATCCATAGCAGCTTTCAAAACTTGCTGTTTAGCAGCTACACCTTCTACAATGCCTGCCAGCTGTTCGTGTGCTTTATACAAACGCATATTCTGATCGTACAATTGTTTACGCTCAGCTTCGGTAAGGTCTTTATTGGTTGCATCATGTACCACATTGAATGGCGTATTGTAAACCTTTCCGTTTAAAGTGATTTCAATACTGTATTTACCCGGTAAAACTTGCGGGGCATTCAATGCAGCATAATCTACTTTGGTACCACCTGAAGCTACTTTAGATGGTGTCATGCGCAGGTTCCAGAAAATACGGTTTAATCCTTTTCTTTTACCGCCGGGAATTTCCTGTACCAATTTACCTTCAGCATCTTTAATCAGCACTTTAATTTCCCCGTTTGCGCGATCCTTTAAATAATACTGAATTGGTGTGATGGATGGAGCATTGCCGCTTACCCATCCGCCTGTGATTGGTGCAGCACCTCCGCCAATCTTACCCATTTGCAAACTCATATCCGGCTGCGGGAAAATGTAGAGGTCTTGCTGTGCGATGGTATTCGATAAAGTACGCATCGGGCGGATATCATCAACGATAATGATACCTCTGCCATGTGTGCCTAAAATCAGGTCATGTGTTTGAGGATGAATCTGGATATCTCTCACCAATGCATACCATGGAATATTGTTTTTCATTCTGAACCAGTTCTTACCTGCATCAACAGAAGCGAATAAGCCCATTTCAGTACCAAGGAAAAGTAAATCTTTATTCACCAAATCTTCCTTGATCTTGTGTGCAAAGCCACTGAATTCTGAGCTGCTGAACATTGTCCAAGTTGCGCCCATATCTCTACTAACTGCAGAATAGGTTTTGTGGTCGCCATACATGTGGTTTTCAAATGTTGCGTACACGGTTTGTTTATCAAATCTACTTGGCTCAATACTGCTTACCCAGCTTTGCGGTGCAATGCCCGCTTTAGCAATATTGGCTGAGGTATTCATCCAAGTTTTACCGCCATCAGTTGTGTATTGCAAATTGCCATCATCGGTGCCTGCCCAGATGATGTTTTCATCCAATGGTGATTCCGCAATCGTGAAGATGGTGCAATGGTTTTCTGCAGAAGTTACATCGGCGCTTAATCCACCACTGTTGTCTTGTTCTTGTTTCTTCTTATCGTTAGTAGTTAAATCGGGAGAAATCTTTGTCCAGTTTCTTCCTTGATCGGTACTCTTGTATAAATACTGCGCAGCAGTGTATAGATTCTTTGGATTCTTGCTACCTAAAACAATCGGTGTATTCCAGTTCCATCTAAGTTTTCCATCACCCGGTGCTTCCTTGGGCTGAATTGGATTTGATTTCAATGTCTGCATATTGATTCTGGCCATATTGCCTCCCTGATATTCAGCATAGGCAATATCCGGATCAGTTGGATCTGGTTGTGTCCAAAAACCATCGCCCCAGTATAACCCCTTCCATTCGCTTACAGAAACACCACCAGGATGTGAGCTTGGCGCATACCAACTGCCATTGTCTTGTAAGCCACCGTATACGCGGTAATAGGGTTGATGGTTGTCTACAGCAACATGATAGAACTGACCCACAGGTAAGCCTGCTAAGAATAACCAGTTCGCTCCTTTGTCGTTACTGATATACACACCACCATCAGTACCTACATACATCTGACTGGTATTATTGGGGTTGATCCAGAGTGCATGCATATCGCTATGCAAGAAACCGCCTTCGCTTGGTGCATCTGCAAACGCATAACCACCATCATCCGAATAAGAGAAAGTATATGCAGGACGATATACGCGCTTGGCGTTCTTTGGATCAAACTGAATGACGCTGAAATAGAAAGGCCTTGCTTCAATATTCAGCGTAGCACTCTGTTTTGTCCATTCTTCACCGCCATTGTTACTGATGTATAAACCTGTTTTCTTGCTCTCTACAATTGCAATCAGTTTATTAGGCTCAGAAGGAGAAACTGCAAATGCAATTCTGCCTAATGGTTTCTCTGGTAATCCAGTAGTGATTTCTTTCCATGTTTTACCGCCATCTGTGCTTTTGAAAAAACCACTGCCAGGTCCTCCGCTGTTGAAAGAATAGGGTGTTCTGCGAAATTCCCAAGTAGAAGCATAAATGATATTGCTGTTGGTTGGATCGATAGCTACTTCAGCACAACCCGCTTTTTCATTGATGTATAAAATCTTCTGAAAGGTTTTACCACCATCTGTGCTCTTGTATAAGCCTCTGTGTTTGCTATCGCTCCACAAAGGGCCGGGTGCAGCTACATAAATGGTATTTGAATTAGCAGGGTCAATCACAATACGGGCAATATGCTCTGTGCTGTCAAGTCCGCCAATCTTTGTCCAGTTATCACCCGCATCTGTGCTTTTGTAGAAACCATCACCAATAGATACTGAGTTACGCATATTGCTCTCACCAGCACCCACATATATGGTTCTTGGATTTTTTTGGTCAATGGCCAATGCACCAATGCTCTGGCAATATTTATCGAACAATGGTCTGAATGTGGCGCCGGCATTAGTGGTTTTCCATACACCACCACCAGCAGTACCTACATAAACAATTCTTGGATCGTTGTTCACACCTTCAATAGCAGAAATTCTACCGCTCATGGTGCCTGGCCCCAGCTGTCTGGCCTCCATCATACCAAAAGTATTGGAGTTGATGAGCTGTGCCTGTAATGAATAAGCTGCAACAACCATGGTTGCAGTCATCAGGAGTTTGCGCATGGTTCAGGGTTTAAAATAAACACCCCGTCGTTTGACGGGGTGTTTGATAAATGATGAAATTATTTGCCGCTCACTTCAAATGTTTTTGCATCCAGTGCAGGGTTAATTTCGATGGTATCGAAACTAATCTCTCCTTGAACACTGATATTCATGGTATGCGGAAACATAACGTTGCCAACTTTCTTATAGTTAGAATACATGGTGCTGATTTCAATATCTGCACCGTTTACAGTTGTCTTTTCTGTTTCTTTTAATACTAAATAATTGTCGGTAGCAATGTATAAGGTCTTTTCCTTTCCTGACTTCAAGGTTACTTTGATTTTGAAACACTCGGTACCTTCCACATCATCCTTACCCAGGTTTTCGGCAGTATTACCCTTGGCAGCGTAATCAATAAAGTCGTTGA
>DALYHN010000072.1:0-10006 GCA_031970875.1 Chitinophagaceae bacterium | reverse complement strand
ACACGAATTGCATCATCGCCTGATTTATCGCCTTCATCATGAACACCACTCATGGTATAGTTCTGTGTTCTAATGTCAACAGAGCGTATGGTTACTAATGGATTTACCAAGTTAAGACCACTAGTCAGCACATCATCTTTTACTCTACCAAACATAGATTGCACGCCAATCTCACCTGCATCAATCTGTTTGATACAGGAGGTGAGTACACCCAGTATAATAATGACAAAAGAACCAATGCGCAAACCGTTCGCCAGCTTGTGAAATTCTTCTCTCGTTTTAGAAATGGCACCTGCAACAATCAGTAACAGTATGCCCAAAATGATGAGTATCATATATCAGTTGATTTAGTACAAGATTGGTAGCTGGTTTTGATAAAATATTACATCAGCTGCTGTGATCGGAGACGATTACCCACTGCCCCTTGATCTTTTTTAGCAAAAGGGTATAGTGGCCACTCAGATTACCGATACTTCTCGTCAACATCCATTTGCCCACCACAAAAAAATGATCTGCCGACAGGCGCTGTACTTTTTTGATATCAAAGCTTAGCTTGCCCATAGCTGCAGTATCGGGATAGCTTTTCTTGTAATTGTTTAATGTTTGTTGCCAGCCATACGTAAGCCCCGACTTACCTATAAACATCAAGCTATCGCTTTCCCAATAGCCTTTCATGAAATTGGCTATGTCGCCCTGGTTCCATGCTTTGGTTTGGGCATCCAGTAAATTTCTGATAGTGGTTTCATCGGCGTCTTTTTGTGCAAAAGCTGTTGTGCTGATCAGCAGCAATGCATAGAGTATGGCTGATTTCATTCCCTAATGTACACCAATCAGACCGGTTTATGGGCGCGTACCATTTCTCTTTTGCCGGGAGGCCCGGGAATCTTTTCAACAACCCAACCTGCTGCCTGCATGGCGCGACGCACATCTCCTTTGCTGCAGTAAGTAACTAGTATACCTCCTGGTGCAGTCCAATTGTAGAGTTTTGCGAAAACGGCTTCAGTCCATAACTCGGGCTGGGCGCTAGGTGCAAATGCATCGTAGTAAATCAGGTCAATAGGTTCATTGATGCTGCACTTGTCTAGTGTTGTGAGCAGCTTATGCAGCGTGAAGTTGGAAGTAATGGCAGTAGGTTGATTCCATGAACTATTATGCAATTGCTGAAGCAGTGCTTGATTCGTGTAGTTTAGGCTCGCTGATTCCGTTGTGTTCAAAGGATAAGCTTCTGCGCTGTAATAACTAATCTTAATGGGTAATGTCTGTATGTATTCAGCAGTTAATAAGGCATTCAAACCTGTACCAAAGCCCATTTCGAAAATGCGGATATGTTTAAGTCCCTGCTGTATCATCCACTCCAATCCCGCCTGAATGAACACATGATTGCTTTCCTGCACAGCGCCATGTTTACTATGATAGGTTACCTGCATAGCAGGGATAGTAATGGTAGCTGAGCCGTCTGCAGTTATCTGAACATGTCTTTCCACGCACGCAAATTACTTACCTTAACTGAATGAGTTATGTATCGCATTTACAAAAAGATAAAAAGCTGGCCCCAATAGTAGGGGAAACAGTCTTTACCCTGAAACGTAGGAAAAATATACCTGTTCGTTTGATGGCCAGCATCATGAGTCAGCAGTTAAGTACAAAAGTGGCTGCTGTGATTTATCAACGATTTTTGGATTTGTATGGGGGTAAAGAGCCCAAGGCCGAAGCGGTATTGGCAACGCCTGATACTACATTACGCAGTATTGGTTTAAGTAATGCCAAAGTGCAGTATGTGAAGAATGTAGCTGCTTTTTGTTTGGAGCATGGTATAACCGATAGTAAGCTGAATAAGCTGGAAGACGCTGCTGTGATTGAGTTGCTCACGCAGATTAAAGGAGTAGGTAGGTGGACGGTTGAAATGCTTTTGATGTTTAGTTTGGGCAGGGAAGATGTGTTTGCAGTGGATGATCTTGGTATTCAACAGGCCATGATCAAGTGTTACAAACTACAAACGGAAGACAGTAAGCAACTGAAGTTACAGATGCAGAAAATCGCGCTTAAATGGTCCCCCTACAGAACTTATGCTTGCCTGCATTTATGGGCATGGAAGGATAAGGCTGTGTAAATTATTTAAACAATTTCTTAAAGAAGCTGCGCAATCCTGAAGTTTCTTTTGGTATCTCTGCTTGCTCAGGTTGTTCAGTAAAGTCGAGCTTTTTCCATTGTGATGGATCACCATTCTCCTTTACATATTGCTCTAATTCCCCTGCAAAGCATGGATCAGTATATATCTCGTTGGATGCTATTTTTTGAATAGCTTCTGTGATGCAATCACTCAAAGAACTTTTCCAGATAAATCCTTTGGCGCCGGCACGCATCATTCTGATCACATGATTAAAATCGCTGGATACTGACATACCAATAATTTTTGCATCTGAGATTTTCTTTGATAAGTAAGATGTTGTTGCAACCCCATCCATTTCGGGCATATGCACATCCATGATGACAAAGGGGGAAAGCTCTTTTTGTGCTTCAACTGCTTCGATGAGTTGTTTACCATTCGATGCTTCGGCAATAACTCTGTAGCCCGGGATACTACTTAAGTAGTCGGCTAAAGAGGATCTGAATTTCTGGTGGTCGTCTGCAATAATCAGGTTTATCATACATATTGGTTTGTGTGCAGGCGAACATTGGGGGTACTATAAAGTTAAGGCTTTTTGATACTTAATAATTTTTAAACTGCATTTCTTGCGGCATTGATGATACCAAACATGCTTCTAGTGATCAGTTTTTCTATAATAGCTTGTTGATCAGCAGTGATGGATTTATCTTGGAGTAGTTGTAATGCATACTGTTGAATGGTTAGAAGGGGTAATACGATATTTTCCCGCATTTTGATAGAAGCATTACCTGCAGTATCATCTTCCATCAGTTGTTGCATGCCTGCTAGTTCTAATACCAGTTTTTCGGTAAGCGTGTATTCCTGTTCAATTTTTTTCCAGAACACACCAAATTCAGGGTCTTGCTGAATGTATTGTGTTGCTGGAAAATAGCATTTCAGCATGCTCATCATGCTGTTATTGATCAAAGTTCTGAAGAATGGTGTGTTTTGGTAAGCTTCCTTTGCTTGATCCCACAGACCGGCTTGTTTTAATTGCATCAGTGCTGTGCCCACGCCATAAAAGCCAGGCACATTCTGTTTTATCTGCGTCCAGCTTCCAACAAATGGAATTGCCCGAAGGTCTTCAAGTTGTAACAAGGCATTACTTTTTCTTGAAGTAGGCCGACTGGCGATATTGGTTTTGCCATAAAATAGAATCGGACTGAACTTCTGCAAATAGGATAAAAACTGAGGATCTTCTTTGAGTGCACAATAGGCTTCGTAACTAATCTGGCTCATTTTATTCAAGATTTCTCTATCCTGAATGCTGATCTGCTGTTTGCCTGCAAAAATCTTATTACCTAGCCCTGCACTTAATAGTTGTTCAATATTGTATCTGGCAGAAGCATTGGTACCAAAGTTCGATGTGATGGTTTGTCCCTGTATCGTTAGTTGAATTTCTTCATTTTCTATTTCACTGCTCAATGATGCATAGAACTGATGCGTTCTACCTCCACCTCTGGATGGTGGACCGCCTCGGCCATCAAAAAACTTGGTAATGATTTGGTATTTTCTGGATACAGCTGTCAATACTTCTTTAGCAGTATTGATGCTCCAGTTCGCTTGTAGATAGCCACCATCTTTTGTGCCATCACTAAAGCCTAGCATAATTGTTTGATGCTGGTTTCTGTATTGTACGTGGGCTAAATAGGCTGGTGTTGTAAACAATTGCTCCATAATTTGTGCCGACTGTGCCAAATCACTGATGGTTTCAAACAGTGGCACAATGTCTACCTCCATTTGCTTGTCAGCGAAGCCAGCCATTCGGAATAAAGCCAATACTTCGATTACATGCAAGGCGGACTGACAATTACTAATGATGTAGCGATGGCAACCGGCGGAACCATTTAAGCGTTGAATTTCTTTGATGGCATAGATACTTTCGAGTGTATCTCTGGAAAGTTTATCCTGAATGATGCTTGGGTCAATTACCGTATTAATTGCTGTTAAGCAATGTATTTTTTCTGTTTCAGTAAGTTTGTCATAGTCGGGTGGTAATAACGCGGGTAAGCCATTGATTATTAAAGCTTCATGAATAGCTTGAATTGTTTTTTGGTGCACGCGGCTATCCTGTCTGATATCCAGAGCGGCAAAATGGGTTCCAAATATTTTTACTTTATGAATAAGCTTGTCCAGATGAATTTTGAATAGCCCGAAATGCTTGGTTGTAAGTATACTGCTGATGATGTTGAGCTTATCTAGTAAATAAGCTTTCGTTATTTGTATGCCCCCTGAAGCATGAAACACATTTTCATAAAGGTCTTTCTCTAGTTGTGTAATGTGCAAGTCTATTTCTGAGAAGGTGAGTCTTCGCTTCAATTTTCTAATATCGCGGTAGTAGCAAACCATAATGGCTCTTCTCAATGCTTCTGCTACCTGTAAAGTTGTTTTTGCATCAACAAATGGATTACCATCTCTATCGCCACCAGGCCAAAAGCCTAATTCTATAAAAGGATTGTCTTCTTCGTATTGACCATCGAATATATCAGTGACAATTTGGGTATAGATATCTCCGCAAGCATGGTAAAAGATGTTTTCCAAATACCACATGAGGTTGATGGCTTCGTCGTATGGCGTTGGTTGTTTCTTATTGAAGAAGGGTGTTATGCCTAGCTGTTGAATATACTCTCCAATCGTTTGAAAATTGTTTTTTGCAATCGCTTCACCCAAATCGTGGATGATGCCCAATACATTGGCTGGATAGAATTGCGTGGGGTGCGCTGTCAATACAATTCTTACGCGAAACTTTTTCAATCTGTTTCTGAGGCTATCTTCTTTCTTCAGAAACTTCACCTGCTGTATTAGGTTCTTGATACTACCATCACCAGCTACATTGTTTACACTCGTAAATGCTGCATCTTCTATCGCATCAAATAGCACCACTTGGCGCTCGATATATTGTACGAACTTAAAAAGAGAATCAAGTTTTTCTTGCAGTGTATTCAGCTTGGTTTGCGTTGCAAAAAAATGGTTGATGATATCAGCTGGTGATTTTGCAGACTCAAAACCTGATTGGCATTGCTGTAACAATAATGGTAACAGTGTACCTGCGTTGGCAACGCCTGAATAAGGGAGCGCAGAGAAGAGGCTATTGTAGATAATATACTTCTCCGCTACCTGCTTCTGAAAAGCAGTAATAGAGGTAGTTGGCATAAAATGATTGCTTGCTTCCTAAAATACGCAATATTTAAGTGTAGGAATAAAAAAAGCTGCTACGACTCGTAACAGCTTTTTGCGTAATGTATAGACAATTTTATCTCACAAGCTTGAGTTCATCTACAATATGTTTAGCACCACCCAGCTTTTCGATACACCATAACACATAACGTACATCCACACAAATGGTACGGTTGAGGTCTTTGTCGAAAGCTAGTTTGTGGCTCAAGGCTTCATAGTTGCCATCGAAGGCTAGGCCTAAGAGATTACCGTTGGCATCAATGACAGGGCTACCAGAGTTACCACCAGTGATATCATTGGTAGTGATAAAGCTAACCACTACATCTTTGTACACTGGATCAGCATACTGGCCATAGTCTTTGTTCTTCCAGAGATCAACAAACTTAGCAGGCAGATCAAATTCATAGTCGCCTGGCTTGTACTTCGCCATTACGCCATTCATGGTACATACAAAATCATATTTCACAGCATCTCTAGGTTGATAGCTTTTGATATTACCATAAGAAACACGCATGGTGAAATTGGCATCAGGGTACATCATCTTCACTTTCTCGGGATTCATTTCCATGATACCCTTCATATAGAGTCTGCCAAGGTCATTGTTCTTAGCAGTAAATGCGGCAAACTTAGCAGCATACTTGTTGTTGAAGTTCTTGATGAATGCGCTCACTACTTTGTATGCAGGATCGTTCATCAGTGCATCCAGATTGGGCTTGGCCATGAAAGCAGCCCACTTGTTATTATCCGTCATCATGCTGTTGCTGAATACATCAGCAGCAAATGCTTTGTAAGGGCTGGCTTCAATACTGTTGTATTGCTTGAATAAGCCATCATAGAATCCATCAGGATGTTGGTTTTTATCTATATCGCTGTAGAACATCATCACAGCAGAAGCAAGAATGTTTTGATCCGCTTTCAGGTTATAGTTCGCCAGATAGTTTTTGCGACCAGCATCTGCTGCTCTCAAAGCGCGCTCTATTTCTTCAGGTTTATAATCTTTTCGCTTCAGCAAAGCTTCAATATTCTGCCATGCAGCAGCTGCGCCAATGAGGCGGCAACCGGTGATGCCTTCTACCATATACTGTCTGTGGGCAGCATAGGGGCGCCACTCGTTATAGTTCTTTTCGTAATCAGCGAAAATATTTTCATATTCAGGTTTGCCCTTAGCCCAGCTGATGAAAGCCGCCTCTGCTTTTTGCTTTTCACCATAGGTGTCAAACTTCAGCAACTGCTTGGTTTCACCATCATAAAACTTCCAGTAGTTGGCGATGCTGGCATATTCAGAAGCTAACTGCAGCTTAGTTGCTTCGCTTTTCTTCATTTCCTCAAACATGTATTTGAGGCGCATATCGCGCAGCTTTACCAGTGTTGGGTTATTGATATCTGTGCTCAGCTTTACACCAAAAGAAGTTTCATAACGGTTAGTGCTACCAGGATAACCAAAGATCATAGAGTAATCGCCATCCTTGAATCCTTTGATGCTAACTGGCAAGAAATGCTTGGGCTTGTAAGGCACGTTGTCTGCGCTGTAGTTAGCAGGTTTTCCATCCTTGCTCATATACACACGGAATACAGAGAAATCGCCGGTATGTCTTGGCCATTCCCAGTTGTCGGTATCACCACCAAACTTACCAATGCTTTCAGGAGGCGTACCTACCAAGCGAACATCTTTGAAAATATCATACACGTAGAGGAAATACTGGTTGCCTTTGAACATGCTGGCAACAACTGCACTTTTGAATTCATCTCCACCAGTTGTAGCTTTTACTAATTCTGCAGTAAACGTTTGTAACTTTTGGTTTCTTTCTGCACCGGCAGTATTGCCTAAAGCGTCCATTACTTTAGCAGTAACGTCTTCAATTCTGTTAAGGAAACTTACACTTAGGTTTTTTGATGCAATCTCTTTGGATTTATCACTTGCCCAGAAACCATCACGCAGGTAATTGGCTTCTACAGTAGATGCAGCAGCAATAGCGCCATAACCACAGTGGTGATTGGTAAACAGCAAGCCTTGATCGCTCACAATTTCACCAGTACATCCACCGCCAAAGATGACGATGGCGTCTTTGATAGAAGCTTTGTTGATGCTGTACAATTGTTCGGGCTTTAGCTTCAAGCCTCTTTTCAACATGTCTTTGTACACTTGCTCACCGAGTAGCAATGGGAGCCACATTCCTTCATCTGCATAGCTGCGGAAAATCGTCAGCACAAATGCAAACGAAACCAGTAGTTTTTTCATATCGCAAATTTTATGAGGAGCAAACCTACTGATTAAGGACCTATGAAAAGCCAACTAAAGTCATGAAATCCTTGGTAATACTTTCCTGATTCAGGCTTTAGGGCTACTTTTAAAGATGCGTCTTAGATTGAAAAGTATTTCCTTGCTGGCTGCGATGATTTTGCTAATCACGGCTTGTAAAAAGAATGGTAATCAACCTGCTCCACCAAGTGGCGGTGGTAATACAACCATTGCTGCACCGCCTTCTCTGGGTTTTTATGTGGTGGGCTATTTTCCCTCCTACAGGGATCCGGCTTTGGTGCCAGATCAGAAGTTCCGCATGTGCAATGTAATCAACTATGCTTTCGGGAATATTACGCTTAGCGGATCGCTTTCCATCGCAGCACCGGGAACGTTCAACGCTGTTGTCTCTAAGGCTAAAGCCAATGGCGCGAAGATTTTTCTGAGTGTATCCGGTAACGCAGCAGATTTTAAAAACATGGCTTCTGGTGCTTCCGGGCGAAACAGTTTTGTACGTGATATTATGCAAGCCTTGCGTACATATCAGTTGGATGGCGTAGATATCGACTGGGAATATCCCAGAACAGATGATGGTACAGATATTACTTATACGGCTTTCATGAAAGAACTCAGTGATAGCTGTCATACCAATGCCAGATATTACCTTAGTACAGCGATCACTTCAGGTAAGTATGCTGGTGCTGTAAGAGATGCCATTCGCAATGAATTGTGGACAGGTGGCTATGTAGACTTTTTCAATATCATGGCCTATGATGATTTCAGTACTACCGTTCCTTTCAGACACCATAGTGATCTAGCACTTGCGCAAACAGCCATCACATATTGGGTCAATACCAGAGGTATGCCAGCAGCTAAAGCGGTATTGGGTATCCCCGCTTACGGAAGGCCCAGTGGGATAACACAAACCGGTACAACAATGTCTTATGCAGCCATTCTTGCGCAGGGCGGTAGTCCATTGTCTGATTCTGCAAGGGTGAGTGTTACCGGTTTTAGCAATTACACTATTTACTATAACGGTACAGCCACGGCTAAACGTAAGGCCATGCTTGCCAAAACACAAGCAAGTGGTGTGATGTTATGGGAGAAAGGGCAGGATGCCCATGATGCCACATCAATTTTAAAAGCAATTTGTGATACCTTAGGAAGAACTTATTAAAATCAATCATATGATACTATCTACAACAAATACCATCGAGGGAAGACCTATTCAATCGTACAAAGGAATTGTTACAGCTGAAGCCATCATTGGTGCCAATCTTTTCAAAGATTTATTTGCCGGCATACGCGATATTGTTGGCGGACGCAGTGGTACTTATGAAAGAGTGATCGAAGAAGCCAGACAGCATGCGATGAATGAATTGCAACAAAAAGCAGCAGCGCTTGGCGCAAATGCAGTTGTTGGCATTGATCTAGATTTTGAAACCATTGGTGCCAATGGCAGTATGCTGATGGTTGTAGCAACCGGTACTGCTGTTTCACTTTGATGATTAAACCATCCTGACAGATTTCCATCCAAGCGATACAATAACCCTGCATGCATACGGAAGACCGTGCACTACTGCAACAATTCAAAGTGGCTCAAACAAAGGAGCGGGCTTTTACTGAACTGATCAAGAAGTATCAGGAAAGGCTGTATTGGCATATCCGCCGTTTGGTGGTAGAACATGAAGACGCTAATGATGTATTGCAGAATATGTTTATCAAGGTCTGGAACGGACTGGAAAACTTCCGGGAGGACAGCCAGTTGTATACTTGGTTGTATCGTATTGCCACCAATGAATGCCTGAGTTACTTGGAGCAGCAGAAAAAAAGGTCTGCAGTAAGTTTTGAAGATATTCAGGAAGGATTGAGCGAGCAGGTGAGGGCTTCGGATAATTTCGATGCCAATAAATTGGAGTGGAAACTGCAGCTGGCTATTCAGCAATTGCCTGAAAAACAGCGAGTTGTGTTTACGCTCAGGTATTACGACGAAATGCCCTACGAGGAAATGAGCCGAGTATTGGATACGAGTGAGGGGGCTTTAAAAGCCAGCTACCATCATGCGGCCAAGAAAATTGAGGACTTTATCAAGAACCATTAAACGCAGTAAGCAGAAAATAGTCTTAGAGTAGACAAAACAATGAACAAGCGCGATCACATATTGCAGGAATTACAAGAAATAGCCCCAGAGCTGGCTGCACTCAACCGTGCAATGCCTTATGCTTTGCCTGAAGGGTATTTCGATACAATATCCGCAAATGTGCTGATGAAAATTCAGTTAACTGAATCAAGATCAAGCACTTATTCGAGTCCCGTCGGTTATTTTGACAGCCTGCCTAATATGATTTTGGCCAAGATCAAAGCCGGTCAAAATGAAGTTGCTGCAGAATTGAATGAGGTTGCCCCACTGTTGAATACCATCAGTAAAGCACCGGTCTATGCAG
>DALYHN010000071.1:0-10094 GCA_031970875.1 Chitinophagaceae bacterium | reverse complement strand
GCTGAATCTCTTCGCGCAGAATGCGGTTAAGATCAGAAGTTCCCAGGTATTTATCCTGCTTTACGCGCTTTTCGATGCGTTCGATGATTTGCACAGTGGTATCAATACCCACGTCAGCACTAACAAGCGCTTCTTCCAGGTTATCCAGCACTTCGTCATCAATGCTGCTTTTACCGGCAATGGCGCGGGTGATTTTCGAGAAGAACCCTTCCTTAGTCTTTTGCAGACCTTGATCAAGGGTTTCTTTTTCTTTTTTACCAAAGAGTTTGCTGAAAAAACTCATAATCGGTGTTTGCGTAGATGGAAAAACAAAAAGCCATCCCGTAAGCAGGACAGCTTTCAATATTATTCAGACCCAGTCATTACTTCTGAGCCAGGAAATCCTTCACTTTATCCTTGTGTACGATCTGCTCCTTGAAGGTGTAAGCACCAGTCTTGGGGCTACGTACAGCCTTGATCACTTTGGTCCAGTTCTTCGCTTCCGCAGAAGCCTTGGCGTCCTTGATTTTCGCGTTTTTAGATGCTGCTTTTGCCATATCTCAATAATTTATAGAGTCAGCGATGCTGATTACTTGATTTCTTTGTGAACAGTCACTTTCTTCAAAATAGGGTTATACTTCTTCAGCTCAAGACGCTCAGGAGTATTCTTCTTGTTCTTTACAGTGATGTAACGGCTTGTGCCGGGCTGACCGCTAGTCTTATGCTCGGTACATTCCAAAATCACCTGAACCCTGTTACCTTTCTTTGCCATTGTATCGGTAATTTACTGGTTTAATTAAATTTTTACGCCTTCAGCACGCATTTGCTTAATCACGGTAGCCAGACCGTTCTTGTTGATAGTACGGATAGCTTCACCTGAAACTTTCAGCGTAACCCAACGATCTTCTTCAGCAAAAAAGAAACGCTTGGTCTGAAGATTGGGTAAAAAACGACGCTTGGTCTTGATGTTTGAGTGAGAAACATGGTGACCGCTTAATGGCTTCTTACCTGTAACTTGACATACTCTTGCCATGATGCTAAATTTTGCTCCCAAATTTTGGGACGGCAAAGGTAAGGAAGCGATCGGATTTTGCAAGCAGTAAATTGCTTTTTTTCAGAGATTTTTCCACGCGGGCTGAATAAATGCCTGTTGGAATTGCCACAAATATCGGTTTATCCACAAAATAAATGGTCCCGACAAGCCTGCCGGGACCAAAATCATTGATTATCAGTATCGAATTTAAAGGCGGATAATTTCGCCAAATACCACGGCGTTTAGGAAAATCTTGCTAGTACCCAGCCAGAATGCCCTGAAATTGAGGTTATCCACCATAGAAACTACTCTGCCCCTACCTAGCTGATCAATATTCACCACGGCTGTATTTTTCACTTTATCACGATAGCCACGGTATAAATAACCACTCTGCAGCGGGTTTTCTGTGTACATCACCGGTGAATCGTAAGGATCATTGTTTTGATCCATGAACAAGGTATTGCTCTTAAATACAGTGACTGTGTTTTGATTATAGCCATAGCACAATGGATGTGTAGGATCAAGCTTTGCCTCAAACAACGAACCTGCCATGTCCTTAGCGCGCTGTTCATCGCTGCGCAAGTAGTAAGGCAACATAGCTGTAGAATCTTTCTTATCAGCCGCATCGCGGAACAACACTTTAGTCATACCGTTTTTAGCTAACCAGTTGGTCGCATCTTCAGTGGCAATTAATGTACCACCGCCCGCAATCCATGTACGGAGCTTATCCTGCGCATTCTTATCCAGATTGCTGTAAGAACCTGAAGGCATGATGATCACGTTATAACGGGCTGTATTGATCGCATTAAAACGATCCACATCTACAATACTCACCGGAATGCCAAAACGCTGATCCATTAAGTGCCATATTTCGCCAACATCTGTAGCACTTGTACCATTACCGCCAAACATCATCACGCGCGGTGCGCGGATATTGGCCATACTATTGCTACCCAGATCAACACCACCAACTGATAAAGAACTGCCTGTGCTGTATACATCAACACCGGTGCCTTTGATGGCATCATTCAGTAGTTGAAAAATCTCTGCTTCGCTCCTGTTCTGAATCTTTACAGGTAGCACAATACTGCCATAACCAAATGCTTCCTGCTTTCCATTGATGCCTGCACCAAACTTCTGCGTAGCCACTTTGGTGATCAATCCCCTGCTTTGCAGGCGATACAACAACTTAGGCGCATAATAAT
The DNA here is from genome assembly GCA_031970875.1 of Chitinophagaceae bacterium. Classification (GTDB taxonomy): domain Bacteria; phylum Bacteroidota; class Bacteroidia; order Chitinophagales; family Chitinophagaceae; genus JAFLBI01. Next base: position 7,877 of record DALYHN010000071.1, on the reverse strand, counting down.
CATCCCAACGGAAGATGTACGCATTGCTGCTAACACCACCGATGAGCTTACCTTCTGCAACTGGTGTAGCTGTTAACTCATCACCTAACAAATTGGTAGCAGGTGTTTTGATTTCTGCATTGGGCAAACCAAATGCCAGCGACATCGTCCAGGCAGTTACATCATAGAAAAGACTGTCTTTGTATTCAAATGTTTTTTCAAAAACTGTTTTGATGATCTTGAATTGCTGTTGCGCTGTTGGAATCACATAAGCTTGTCCTGCTTTAAAATTCTTACCATCTGCACTCACATCAGTTTTCAAGCTGTATATTTTTACCTGATGACGTTGTAGCATTTCAATAAACATATTGGTACGGCTCTTGTCCTTCTCATCACCAAAAACATAAGCTTTCACTGCAAATGCTTCAGATTCTTTGGCTACCTCTTTATAGAAGTCACGCTGAAAAGCCAGCATCTCTTTGCGCAACGCACGAGCAGCTTCCAAAGTAGATAATGATGTGACAAACTGATTGCGGATAGTGAAAGGGAAAGTCAATAAACCATTGTCGGTCTCTTGTGCATGCCCACGGCTGCTAGCCTGTTCAAAAAGAATACCTACGGCACCGTTGATATCCGGATAAGTAGAGCCCTTTCCATAATAGAAATCATCGTAGCCCTCTTTGGTAAAATACATTGAGCCGATGCTGTCTAAAAATTTCGCATGGAAATTACCAATAGCAGCAGTGAGTTCTTGGTTGCGGTTGGGCGTATTGGGGTTTACGCGACTAGGTACACCAGGCTGGAAAAAGAAAGTTGCATTACTACCCTGCTCATGGTGATCAGTGAGGATATTGGGTTTCCAGTCGTGATACACTTTTAATCTGCTTCTGCTTTCTACGTGCTGGGCAGGTAACCAATCTCTGTTCAAATCAAACCAATAGTGATTAAAGCGTCCACCGGGCCATACTTCATTGAACTCACGCGCCTGCGGATCAGCTACCATGGTTTTGCTCTTGTGCATATTTGCCCAGTTAGCAAAACGGTTTAAGCCATCCGGGTTGAAAGAAGGATCAAAAATGATCACCACTTTTTCCAATAAGTCTTCTACGGCAGCGCCTTGTGCAGCAGCGAGATAATAAGCAGTCAACAAAGCAGCATTAGAACCACTGCTCTCATTACCATGAATGCTATAACCCTGCCATACAACGATGGGCATATTATCTAGGTTCAAAGAACTAGATTGATTCGCATCACTCAATTTCAAGTGTTCTTTACGGATGGTTTCTATCTGCGCATGGTTCTTTGGCGAAGTAATGATCATCGCCAATTGTGGGCGACCTTCATAGGTGTAACCACTCACTTGCAAGCTGATCCGATCTGAAGCTGCATCTAAAGCCTTCATGTAATTCACTAAACGATCGTGCGTTACATGCCACTCACCCACTTCATGATAAATCACTGATTTGGGCGTAGGAATGTTGGGATTGTACGAAACGTTCTTCGGTAAATAATAATCTAGACTCTGTGCATTAGCCATCACTACAGAAAGCAGCATGGCAGCAAGCATCCATTTTCTCATGGGGCAAAATTTTGAAGACGGAAATTAGGGGAAAACGATGAGGAATGATTGGAGGATAGGATGAATGGGGGTCAATGATTGGATGAATGTATGATAGCATGAGGGAATGAGTGGGTATTGTCAATTGGTGATTGTCAATTTTTTATTGACGATTGACCACTGATGATCGACGATTCATCCCGAATATTTTTGACAGGTTACCATATACGCGGAAAGCTATTATCTGACGCTTTCACGTGTCAAATTACACCAAAGACAAAAGGCTAAAGACTAAAGACCTATTATAACAAAACATCAGCCCTCAAATACTTTTCCCTTTTCCCTTTTGACTTTTGCCTTAGCTATAGTATTCTGCTCTCAATTCCTGAACACGCTTGTCTTCCATGTATTCATCGAATGTCATCAGACGATCGATAATACCCTTAGGCGTTAATTCAATGATACGGTTGGCAACGGTCTGCATGAAAGTATGGTCATGAGAAGTCAGCATAACCACACCCGGGAAAATCTGACAACCTTCGTTAAATGCCTGAATACTCTCCAGATCGAGGTGGTTGGTAGGCTGATCGAGTACAATTAGGTTGGGGCTCTGCAGCATCATACGACTGACCATACAACGCACTTTTTCTCCACCACTCAATACGTTTGTTTTCTTACCGATATCATCACCACTAAACAGCATCTTACCCAAGAATCCACGCAGAAAAGGCTCATCTGCATCTGTTACATGCGATGGCACAAATTGGCGCAGCCAATCCATCAGGCTTAATCCCTCTTTAAAGAACTCGCTGTTCTCTAATGGCAGATAAGCTTTGGTGATAGTGGTACCCCATTCATATTTACCATTCTCGGCAGTGATGTTGCCATTGATGATTTCGAAGAACTGTGTTACAGCCAATGGATCCTTACTGAGGAAAGCAATTTTTTCTCCTTTGTTGATGCTGAAACTAACCTTATCAAAGAGCGGACGACCGTCTACTGATTGCTTCAGGTTTTCAACGTTCAGAATCTGGTTACCCACTTCGCGCAATGGCTGGAAAATGATACCGGGATATTTTCTGTTAGAAGGCTCAATCTCTTCAATGGTCAGTTTCTCCAAAGCTTTCTTACGTGCAGTTGCCTGCTTACTCTTAGAAGCGTTCGCAGAGAAACGGGCAATGAAGTCTAACAAAGCCTGACGTTTTTCTTCTACTTTCTTATTCTTGTCGTTAATCTGGCGAGCCATCAACTGAGAACTCTCATACCAGAATGTATAGTTACCGGTGAATACTTTGATCTTCTGACGATCCACATCCGCTACATGGGTACAAACCGCATCTAAGAAGTGACGGTCGTGACTCACCACCAAGACGATATTCTCATAATCTGCAAGGAAATTCTCTAACCAACCAATGGTTTCAATGTCCAAACCGTTGGTCGGTTCATCCAATAAGAGAATGTCGGGATTGCCAAACAAAGCCTGCGCCAATAATACACGCACTTTCAAGTTGGATGGAATGTCTTTCATCAAGCTTTGATGAAACACTTCCTGTACACCCAGATCGCTTAATAAGCTACCTGCATTGCTTTCCGCTTCATAACCGCCCATTTCGCCAAACTCGCCTTCCAGCTCGCCGGCACGCATACCGTCTTCTTCCGTAAAATCGGCTTTAGCATAAATAGCTTCACGCTCATGCATCACATCCCACAAATGCTTGTGGCCCATCAAAACCGTATTCAAAACAGTGCACTCATCAAACTCAAATTGGTTCTGCTTCAGGAAGCTCATACGCTCGCCCTTACCAATTTCTACAGCACCTTTATTGGGCTCAATTTCACCGCTTAGGATTTTCAGGAAAGTAGATTTACCTGCACCATTGGCACCAATCACACCATAACAGTTGCCCTTGGTGAAATTGATATTGACTTCATCAAACAAGACACGCTTGCCATAAGCAAGGGTTACATTCTTTACACTGATCATACCGAAGTGGGATTTTGAATAGGGCCGCAAAGGTAAGGATTTGCCCGGTTTGGCGATGCTTATTCGATGATAGAAGTCTTGTGTAGCTTAGAACCAAACTATTACAAGGGATTACAGTGAATCCGCTTTTTGAATACCATTTGCCCATTTTTTACGTTATTATGAATGAGAACAACCAATATTGAATGCCCAAAGCCCTAATTGCCTGTTTTGAAAACTGGGACACCCTGCAAGAAATTCCCTTTGTTGTACATACAGGCGGCTATACTGTGGATGTGTATTGTAGCAAACATTCCTGGCTGCTTGCCGGAAGCTATTACCATAAATGGATTGAGAGCAATAATGAGAACCGTCAGCATTATATTTCTGAATTAATTCGCCTCAGCCACAATTACGACTGGGTAATCCCTGGCGATGAGACTGTTTTACTGATGCTGAATGCATCTATCACTGATACGGCTGACTTTCTGCGGGTAATGCCAATGGTTCAACCCGGCAATCGAGCATTGATTGGCTCAAAATCGGGACTATCTGATTTCTGCAAAAATCACCAGATTCTCTCTCCAATCTATCACGTATATGGTGAAACGCCTGATTGGGAGGAAGCCATTCGTGGGATGCATTACCCTGTACTGATTAAGCCGGATGAAGGGTATGGAGGTGGTGGTATTATCAAATGTGCAGATGCAAAAGCTGTTTTTGATGCACTCGATACCATAGCGCATAAACATCATCTTGTTGTTCAGGAATTCATCACTGGAAAAGATATTGGCATTGAAGCCTTCTTTAAGAATGGTGAACTGATTGTCTATAATGCCGCTGACATTGTACGCTATTTCGATACCAGTTTTAGTTTTACCACAGCACGATACTATTATAAGGATTATGAGATCGAAAACTTTCTTCGCGATATTGGACGAAAAATAGGCATCCACGGTTTTGCAAGTATTCAGTTGATACAAGACAATGCCACCAATGCATTTTTGATGATTGAAGCGGACTTAAGACCCAATTTCTGGGTGCCTTATGGACGGTTTGCCAATGCCGATTTTGCAGAAGCCATCAAAATATTCAGCGGTAGTAGAACAACACCCATGGATCTTACACCAGGCAAACGTGTAAAAGTAGCTTTATTCTATAGAGATTTGATTCGCGCTTTCAATAAAAAGGATGTGAAAACTTTTGCCAAATGGCTTTTCAACTACAAAGGTTTCTGGCGCTTTATCCCTACTTACGATAAGAAATTATTCAAACGATTGTTGAAAGAATTGTTCGTCAAAAAAGTATTGAAAAGATTAAGCGTTTGATGATTGAATATTGTCAATTGCCTTTTTAACTTTTTGCTTTTGCCTTTTCACTTTTGACTTTTGACTTTTCACTTTTCACTTATTAACTCCATCCTGCCCTTGCCGTAGGCCCTACAGACAAATCCTCGAACTGACCTGCGAGATATTTATGATAAGCCGTGATGGCAATCATACCGGCATTATCGGTGCAATATTCAAATGGAGGAATATAGGTTTTCCAGCCATGTTTTTTACCTACTTCCTGCAAAGCAGTTCTTAAACCGCTGTTTGCACTTACACCACCAGCCATGCAGACTTGCATTACACCCGTTTGTACCACTGCTTTCTTGAGTTTTTTCAAAAGAATACGAACAATGGTTGACTGAATAGATGCACACAAATCGTTCAAATTGTTTTGCACAAAAGCAGTATCCTTGGCTATTTGCGCTTGTAAAAAGTAGAGCACTGATGTTTTTAATCCGCTGAATGAAAAATTCAATTCAGGAATTTGTGGCTCAGCAAAACGAAATGCATCGGCATTACCCAGCTTTGCATAGCGATCTATTAGTGGTCCGCCTGGATAAGGTAGGCCTAACAATTTGGCAGATTTATCAAAAGCTTCTCCCGCTGCATCATCAATGGTTTCACCAATCACTTCCATATCCAATGGTGAACGTGCTAAAACAATCTGTGTATGGCCACCACTCACTGTTAAACAGAGAAAAGGAAAACTAGGTGCTGGCTCTACCAATAAATTCGCCAACACATGGGCTTGCATGTGGTGTACGGTAATCAGGGGTTTATCTAATGATAAGGCAAGCGATTTTGCAAACTGAGCACCAACCAACAAAGCACCAATCAAGCCGGGCGCTTGTGTGAAAGCGACGGCATCAATATTCTCCATGTTGCAATCTGCTTTTTTCAAAGCTTCTTGCACAACAGGAACAATATTCTGCAAATGCGCCCTGCTAGCCAGTTCAGGTACTACACCTCCATACTGCTCATGCACAGCCTGAGTAGCAACCGTATTGCTCAACACTTTGCCATCTACGCAAATGGAAGCAGAAGTTTCATCGCAGGAAGATTCAATGGCCAATATGGTAACTGCACCTTTCGACATGGCGCAAAAGTAAGGCAAACATGGTGGGTAGATAAAAGAATGGTCGGCACAAACGCCATTTAGTGGTTGGTGTCTCCACCAACCACTAAATATTATTAAAATAGGACTCTACCAAAAAATACTTTAAGGCACTTGTATGATTGTCAATTTCGAGTGATGGAGACACCGACCGATACACTTTAATGGACGGTGTCTCCACTTTCCAGATTATTCTCTAAAATGAGTAATAAAACCAAAGTTATCAACCGCCTTTTCATAGAATTTAGCACTGCTCCATAAGTATTCTTCGGGAAGGTCAGCCAGCTTCCATTTATCACGTACTGGATTTAAGTGTATATAATTCAATTTCTGAATAAGTGCTTGCTCGCTGGTTAAAGGTATTGACAAGGGATCTCGTTGCCAAAACTGAAACTGCCGATCTGATTTACCGACGTAGAAAGAATCAAGAAATTTCGAATCATTATTCAGGAGATACTCTTTAAACCGATGTGCAGTAAACTTTGTAAAACTATTACCTGGACGCTCCTTCCTTTCTGTAGACAAAGGCTTCCAAATGAAATGAATATGATTTGGCATGATCACAAATCCATACACAATAAAAAGATTATTCTGAACAAGAAATGCTAGAGATTGAACAATGACACGTTTCAAATCATCAGCGGCTAGAAGTGTACGAAAATTCAATATTGAATGCGTGTAGAAGTATACCTGCTCGGGAAACATGAAGCTTTTGCGTCTCTCAAATATGCTCATATAATTGAACAATTAACCAATTCAAATTAATAAAAATGGTTGGTGAAGAGAGCAGCCATTAACATTTACAGGACGATGTCTCTCCCCGTTAGGCTAATCCGAAAAAACTTTATAGCTACCTACATGACAGCCTATATCGGTTGGTGGAGACACCAACCGATAAAAAGAATGGTCGGCGCAAGGCCGACCAAACAAATCAACTATCGTTATAACTTATTTCGTTCTAATGGCCACTACAGGATCCATCTTAGAAGCGATATTGGCTGGAATGATGCCAGATACCACACCCAAAATGATACATATAGACAATGCCAACATGATGATATTCGGCGCGATGAAAATAGGGAAAGGCAAAACAGCACTCAAGCCCAATGCCAACACCCAAACGAGGAATAAGCCTACCAATCCGCCTATAACACATAAAAATGCGCTTTCCAGCAAGAACTCTGTTAATATAGTTCTGCGCTTGGCGCCAATGGCTTTCTTTAAACCAATCTGACTTGTACGTTCGCGTACAGTTACGAACATGATATTGGCCACACCAAAAGCACCCACAATCAAACTCAAGCCTGCAATAGCCCAACCACCTGCATTTACCTGTCCAAAGAAACCACTCACCTGCTCGCTGAAATCTGCTACATCGTTACAAGCGAAATTATCTTCATCAGTTGGACTCAATCTTCTCACCTGACGCATCACTCCCACCAATTCATCAGCCAAGGCTTTAGAGGAAACATTCTCCTTACCCTGTACCATAATGAATGGACTACTACGCTTGGGATCATACACACTGGCAAAATACTTGTAGGGAACAATCACACTCAGGTCATAATCGAACCCGCCAACAAGGCTTTGTCCTTGTTTTTTAATCACGCCAATCAAAGTAATCTTCTTACCACCCGCATCCACCAGCTTACCCACTGCTTTCTCGGGATTACCAAATAAGTCCTCTGCATTTTTATAGCCGATCACACCTACTGGTACACCGCGTGAAAAATCAGATTCATTCAGGTATCTGCCGTGTGCGATATCAATTGTTTGAATTTTGTTGAACTCTTCTGTAATGCCGAAGTAGTTCACAGAAGTCAGCTCATCGTCTCCAAAAGAGAGATTCACATTGTTGCTGACAAAAAAAGCAGTATTCGATGCCAATGCGCAGCGTTGCTTTACAAAACGCATTTCTTCATACTTAGGCTC
>DALYHN010000070.1:0-10115 GCA_031970875.1 Chitinophagaceae bacterium | reverse complement strand
CCAAACATTTGCTTTTCAGCATTTGGTTTGCCGTTTACACTATCCGCCATATCATCATTGCTTCGGTATGAGCGGTCGTCTAGTAAAAACACATCCACATCATTCCATGTAAACTTGGAATACACGCCATCGCCGCTATTGCCATAAGATGGATTCAACCAAAAACTTTTGAACACGTCTCTGCTTTGCTTTTTGAAGGGATAACTCATATCGCCATCATTAAAGCCATAATCGTGGTCATCCCAAATAGCATAGTGCGGCATTGCCTTCCACAAATCTTGCAAAACCGGCATGCTTCTGTCTCTGGATGCACGTTTGTGCAAACCCCATTCACTATAATAATCTACTTCACGTGTGTACCAGTTATCACCTAGCCAAAGCATAAAGGCCGATTTTTCTTTCGCCATGGTTTGAAATATAGAAGAATCACCACCATAAGGTCTACCGGGTCTATCGTAAGGCGGTTCATTGAAATAAGCACAACTACCTGTGATAAATGAAAAGTCTGGCGCAGGATTTCGCCACTGCCATAAACTTTGTGTGGTCACATCGCCAGTAGCGATAATTTGTCTGTCTTCAGACACCAGATCATAGGTATAGGTAGTGCCGGGTTTCAGATCATTTAACTCATAAAAAGCAATGTTGAAATAAGGATTCTGACCAGGATACACAAAAGCCACTTCCTTTTCTGTACGCGTGCCCTTCTCTCTGTACAACACCATTATGTTACGCACTTCAGGCTTAAACTCAACCCAAATTTTTGCCGAACGCAATTCTGTATGTCCAATCATTGGACCAGAAACGATATAACGATCTCGCTGTGCAAACAACACGGTATTCAGCAGCAACAGCACTAATAATAATTTGAAGCGCATAAAAATAAAATTGAGGGATAAAGTTAGCAACTAATCATCCAGCTTTACTTGCTTAATAAAAACATCATAGGAATATCTAACCGATCTGCCCATGCATTTTCAGAATGGTCTGTTCCAGGAAATACGCGACTCATCCAATTTCGCTTTGCCCATTTTTTGCTACGCATTACTGCATCTACCTTTTGCTGGTGTACTGCGTATAAACTATCCAGCGTAGTGGTACCATGATCAAAATAGAGCTTATGCGTTGCAGGATTGGGCAGGTGCTTCTTAAGATAGGCAACAAATGCATCAGGAATAGGATTCATATGGTTGGTGAAAATACCCGGCCAATGCGTAGATAAACAAGCTGCGCCACCAAACACCTCAGGATATTCGCAGATGGCATACATAGAAATCAAGCCACCCATACTAGAACCCGCCACAAATGTATTCGCTGGGTCTTTCTGAACACGATACTTCGCATCGATATAAGGCTTTAGTTCCTTCACCAGAAATTTGAGGTAATCATCAGAGCGAATGCGCAAACCATTGAATACCGATGCCCCACCGGGTCTGTTTTTACCATACAATGTATCTTGAATTGCTTTCGGCAAAGACTCAAATGGCTTTTGTGGAAAATAGTCTACATGTCTGCTTGCACCACTATTCCATACACCCACTACAATGGTGTTGCGTATTTTACCCTCACGCATTAATTGATGCAAGGTCTCATCTACACGCCAGTCTTTTTTATTCCAGGTAGTAGTAGAATCAAAAAGCATTTGTCCATCATGCATATACAAAACAGCATGCGGCTTTACTCCATCATAACTATTCGGTAACCAAATATCAATTTTTCTGTTGCCCAAATATTGAGACGGAAAACTGTCTATACGAACCAGTTGACCCGATACAACACTAGGAAGCTGCGCGTTAACAACAATACTGATACTCAGGATGATCAAAATGATCCAATACTTTTTCATCATAGCAATTTGCTTGTTGATTTATGTAAGGCAATTACCGCGATAGCGAGATACCAAAAAACAGGCGTGTAATAAAGGTAGAGATAAGGCACATCAACCAAGGTATAAAAAACGGTGATGGCCAAAGTGGCTACCGATAATTCTGCATTATTGATGGAATGCTGGCTTTTTCGCCATAGCATGTATCCAACAAAAACCAATGGCAGTCCAAAACCCATGATAAGCAATAGTTGATGTTGTAGTGCTATTCTCGTTGGCCCGAATAAAGCGGCCATACCCGCTGTGTATTGAAAATATTCCGGATGATCTTGCCAAACACGTCCAGCATGTTGTACATAAGTGACTGGAATATGTAGCATCTGCACAAATGGGGTAAATCCAAAGCAAAGGATAGTCAGTAAGAAGCAGCTCAACACTGTAGCTGCTGTACGGAAAAGCAGTCGCCTTTCTTTGTGCCATACCCACCAAATGAATACAGCAGGTATAGCAGTAACAAGGACATACCTACTCAATAAGCAAGCACTCAATGCAAGACCTAATACAATTGGTTTTCGGCCAACGATCGCATATACCAAAAGCACATGGTATGCAATCACTACTCCTTCTTCTGTTAAACGGAAAAGATTATTGCGTGTTTCCGTATGCAACCACCATAGCACTATACCCAGTATGGCTAAGGCCAGCCAAACGCCAATAGAACGCCAATGCTTGAGTTGCAATACAATGGCAATCACTGCAATCCACACCCCGCCTACTGTAACCCAACGCGGATCAAAATGCAGGATATCTGCTAAAGTGAACGGCAACCACATAGCAGGTAGATAAATGGGTTGAATACCATTCCATATTTCTGCAATGGGTGCATATACCTGATGCCATTGTCCACTTAGGAACCTTTTTCCCATCACCTGAATAATGGGCAACATATCTGCATGCTCAATAGCTACAGGCGTACTATCTAAAATGATTCTAGACAGTTGGTAAGAATACACCATACCAACCATCAGCAATATCCATTTCCAGGGACTAAGCAATACGCCAATCTCAAAGCGCAGTGTAAGTGTAGGTGTATTTGTCAATAAGAACGAGAATAAACAGCCATTCAGTAAAAACAATATGGGCATCCCAACAGACCAAGGCAACCATAATGCATACGTACATAACCAGGCCTGAATACCTGCCAGCAACAACAAAAGGTAAGCGGTTGATTTTGGCATGACATGAAAATAGACAAATCTTGGCGCAAATTTTTCCTAAGAACTAGATGATCAAGAATAGAGAAAGCTATGAGTAGCTTACTTTCCGATACAAAACTTACTGAAGATATAATCCAACTGATCTTCATGTGTGATTTCACCTGTGATCTCACCAAGAAAGTGTAGCGCACGTCTGATATCTAATGCCAGCAGATCGCCGGGTAATTGATCATCTAAACCCTGCAATACTTCTTTCAATGCAGCATACAATTTCTTCAATGCATCCAGATGGCGCGCATTGGTAACAACCGTATCATCCATATTCACAGAACCACCCAATACTGTATTCACCAAAGCTTGCTTCAACGTATCAATGCCTGTATTGCTTTTTGCTGCTATAGGCAATACTGATTGCGAATAGTGATTGGCTTGTATATCAGACTTGTTTGCCACGAGCAGGTACTGAATTGACTTTGATTCCAGATCTTCAACAACTGCATCTAACTCAACTTGTGTAGTTTCTGCAGCATCAAACAGATAGATCACCAGATCTGCTTGCTGCATTTTTTCTAAGCTCTTCTCTACACCAATGGATTCAATAATATCGCTGGTATGTTGTCTGATACCTGCTGTATCAATCAGCCTGAAGAGAATACCATCTATATTCAATACTTCTTCAATCGTATCGCGTGTAGTGCCGGCAATATCACTCACAATTGCTCTTTGCTCATTTAATAATGCATTCAGCAAAGTTGATTTACCTGCATTGGGTTTACCAATGATGGCAACACTTACCCCTTGCTTAATCACATTACCCAACCTGAATGAATCGATCAGCTGCGTAGTTGTTGTACTTAGCTGTTGAATTAATTGGTACAGTTGTGTACGATCTGCAAATGCCACATCTTCCTGAGAGAAATCCAACTCCAATTCAATTAATGCAGAGAACTGAATAAGTTGGTCACGCAAAGCAGCCAATGTATTGGAGAAACCACCACGCATGTGTTTGATGGCATGTTGTCTACTTGCTTCTGTATTACTGGCAATCAAATCAGCCACCGCCTCGGCCTGCGCCAAATCCATTTTTCCTTTCAAAAAAGCACGTTGGGTAAATTCACCCGGCTTGGCCATTCTGGCACCACCCTCAATAATGGCCTGCATTACTTGTTCCTGCACAAAGGGAGAACCGTGGCAACTGATTTCTACAACATCTTCGCCTGTATAAGACTTAGGTGATTTGTACAAAGACACCACCACTTCATCCAACAAAAGATTGTCCTTTTTTAGCAAACCCACATGCAAAGTATGCGATGCTTGTGCAGCAAGATTCTTGGAAGGGAAAAGTGTATTCACAATATCAATGGCCTTTGAACCACTTACACGCAATACACCAATGGCACCAATGCCCGGAGGTGTAGCCAGTGCTACAATTGTATCATCCCATCCACCAAGTTTGTGTGCCAAGCTGTTCATGGCATCAAAAGTAAACGAAAATGCCCGCCCAACGACGGGGCAGGCATGTTCTGCTTACATCTTACATCATCACTAAAAACTATTTTATTCCTGAACCACCATGAAGATGATATTCTGCTTGTTGCGGAAGATCACATTACGGCCGTTCTGGATAGCAGGCTTCCAATTGGGTCCTTTAGCTATGATGCGTACTGCTTCTTCAGCTGTACCATAACCGGGATCATTTTCAGCTTTTACCTGACTGATATTGCCTTGCTTATCTACAATAAAAGACACTACGACAACATATTTACCGGGAGGCGCACCATTCTCAATTGGGAGATCTCGGTTCAGGTTACGTTCCAGATAACGATTCCATGCATCAAATCCACCAGGAAATTCAGCAGGAATTTGTACAGAAGTAAATACCTGATCATAGTCCTCTTCCTTCGCTTGTGGTGCTTCTACAATACCAGTTCCTTTTTCAATCGGCGGCGCAACGATACCATCGTCTTTTGCACCTTCCTGGTTAATGGTACCAATCTTAGTGTCTTCCAGCTTAGTTACTTCGCGAATTTCATCCTGCTCTTGCACTTCTTCATCTTTTACAATAACAGGAGGTGTAAACTTGGTAATTTCTACCTTGGGAGGCTCTTGCTTGGGTGGCGGAGGGGGCGGTAATTCCGGCTTTTTCTCTTCCTGTTTTAAGTCTTGCAACTCAACATCTTGAACATACAACTGTGCTTCATTCTTAATGAGCATGTTCTTCGGAATGCTGTTAATGCCTACTACCAGCAGGCAGACCATAACAGTTGAAATCAATGCGCGGGTGAGTCTTCTTTCGTAAGTGGCTCTTAGTTCGTAGGCGCCATATTCTTTGTTCCTGCCATCAAAGATGATGTCCAGGAGATTGGCGTTCATAATTTTGTTGGCTTCCATGATGATGTAAGTTTAGTGTTCCCGGAAGCCAGCGAAACAATGTTTGTCGTGTTACGGCAAGCTTCCGTTAACGATGTTTCGCACTGTAAAATGACAAAATCCCCTCCGGTTAGGGAAGGGATTTCATCATTGACAATTCAATTCTTTTTCCTTATATTTCTTAATCTTCAGAAACCACGAAAGTGATGCTTTGTTTGTGGCGATAGATTACGTTACGACCGTTCTGCACAGCTGGCTTCCAGGCCGGACCTTTTTTCACTACACGAACAGCTTCTTCTGAAGTACCGTAACCAGGATCATTGTCAGCTTTTACATCGCTGATACCACCGTTCTTGTCAACGATGAATGATACGATTACAGTGTATTTACCGGGAGGTGCACCGTTTTCTACAGGCAGGTCGCGGTTAAGGTTACGCTCCAAGTATCTTGTCCAGCCCTGCAGACCACCGGGGAATTCCGCAGGAATCTGTACTACTGTAAATACCTTATCGTAATCTTCTTCCACTTTAGGTGCTTCTACCACACCTGTACCTGTTTCAACCGGAGGAGCAACAATACCATCATCTTTTGTACCTTCTTGGTTGATGGTACCGATTTTGGTGTCTTCCAGTTTCTCCACTTCCTTGATTTCCTCTTCTTCTTTTACCTCTTCATCCTTCACAATTTTTGGAGGGGTGAACTTGGTAATTTCCACTTTAGGTGGCTCCTGCTTTGGAGGAGGAGGTGGTGGTGGTGGTTCAGGCTTTTTCTCGTCCTGTTTGATATCCTGTAACTCCATATCCTGTACCATAATCTCTGTTTTGCCTTTTTTACCAGCACCAGAGATAAAGGAACTCAACAGGAGCAACAGGCAGATGATCACAGTACCGATCAGCGCATAAGTGATCCGCTTATTATAAGTCTTACGGAGCTGGTATGCACCATAGTCCTTATGCTTACCCTCGAAAATAATATCGAGGATGTCGGCGGTGAGGATCTTATTTGTTTCCATGTACTTTGTTAGTTTTTTCTAAGATGCAGACCTGCAACAATTCCACAAATTAATTTGCTGCAATACCTGCTTCCTGTGTTTTTTGGATCAAAAGGCTTTCAATATCAGTGATATCCACCAGCGCATATTTCTTACATACATTGATGGTCATCTCGTCCAAGATATCTACCACATTTCTATAAGTACAATCCTTGTTAGGTTTAATGATCACAACGAAATCCTTGTCATTAGTACGAGATTTCTTATCCATGATCACAGAACGGATTTCCTTAAAGTTGGATGTCTTGAAGTTATTGGCGTCTGGTGCCAGCTGTCCTTCATAGTAAAAGACATTGTTTTCAGCACCCAATAAGAGGGTGAGTACACCAGATTCTTTCGCTTTGTTCTGATCCTCAGGCCTATCAGCATCCTTGGGCAGGAAAAGCTTCATAGCCGTTGGCTGGCTCATCGTAGTGGTGAAGATGAAGAAAGTAATCAGCAGGAAACCCAGATCCACCATTGGAGTAAGATCCACCCTGGTAGAGAGTTTTTTTGCTTTTTTGACCCCTGGTCCTTTCTTATGTCCACCCCCACTCGACGAGGTATCCATTTCTGCCATAGCGGTAAGTTTTTTTCGTGAATAATCAGTTTACTTATTCTTCTCTCTTTTCACCTGACATGCTGCGTTTCCACAGTTCAGAACCAGTTGGAACACTTTCAGGATTGGTAATCATTTGGAATTTCAGGAAGTCGTTCTTCTTGAAAGCATCAATTACATTCTTGAAAGCAGGATACTTGGCCATATTATCACCTTTCAACAACAGGTTCATTTTCTGACCCTGGTATGAGGTGTTTACCAATTGCATCCACTCTATTAACTCGTTCTGGGTACTGTCTTTACAGGGGATACCGGGAAGGTTTCCACCCTTACGCTGCTCTTCAGGAAGAGCGAGAAACTGCGCCAGACCATTAAAAGGAGCACCGAAGAAACCGGCTTTCTTGAAAGCCTGTACATTCAGGTTCAACCCTTTTGTTTGATTCAGGGTGTTGGCGATAAATTCCTTTTTCTCTTCGTCGTCCATCGTAAGGAATACCTTGCCATCTTTATCGATCGTAATCAACACGAGGTCCTTTTCAGGGGCTACTTTAGCCGCAACAGAGTTGGGCGTAGTAACCGCAATGGCTTCAGCAGGCTTAAACTTGGTTGTCAAGATAAAGAATGACAACAGCAGGAAAGCCACGTCGCACATCGCCGTCATGTCGATATTGGTACTCTTACGAGGTAGTTGCGCTCTACCCATTATTATTCGTTTTAGATTTCATTAATTAGATTCAGATTCTGCTTAATTCCACAAAAAGCCTTGGCTTATTTGTAGTTAGCAGCGAAGCTCTGAGTCAAAGTGAAACCTGATTCATCAATACCGTATGTGATTTCATCGATACGAGTAGTGAACACGTTGTACATGATGATGGCAACAGCAGAAGTACCGATACCCAATGCAGTGTTATACAGGGCTTCAGAGATACCTTTTGACAATTCACGTGCTGCTTCACCACCACCCTCGTCACCGAGTTTAGAGAATGAACGGATCATACCCAATACGGTACCGAACAGACCCAACAGGGTTGCTACTGAAGCGATAGTAGACAAGAACACCAGGTTCTTCTGCAGCATAGGCAGTTCAAGCGCTGTTGCTTCTTCTACTTCTTTTTGAATATTCAATACTTTTTGTTCTGTAGTCAGTTCTGTGTTAGAGATCATCTCTTTGTACTTACGCAGACCGCTCTTCATTACATTACCTACAGAGCCACGCTGCTTATCGCACTCAGCAATTGCTTTCTCCACATCTTTGTTAGCCAGGTGGAACTGCACTTTGCGGATGAACTCAGCATTGTTGCCTTTACCGGCAGCTTTTGAAATGGTGAGGATACGCTCGATTACGAATGTTACCACTACCAGGAAGTTTGCGATCAATACAGGTACAACGATACCACCTTCATACATCTTGTTAAATGCACCTTTAGGACCCTGGTGGTTAGGCCAGAAACCGCCTTTAGGATCAGGATTGGTAAATTCAGCAGGATTACCCAGCACAAATCTCCAGATTACATAGCCTAATACGATACAGGCAATCGGGGCAATCGTAGCAATCAGGTTACTGCTCTTCTTAGGTTGAGCGTGTGCAGAAGAAGCACTCTTGGTTGCAGCTGCAGGAGCAGTTGGTTTTGTTTCAGCCATTTCAGTTGATTTTAGTTTTTAAAATTCTGAGTGTTTAAAAAATAAAGTCCGCAATTCTACTGAAAAAAACAATCTGGAAACACAGTCTGCCAAACGAATTTTTCCATCGAAAGGGGCTCCCAAATTAGGTATTTTCCTGAAAGCAGCAAATTTGATTTGATGATTTGATTGATATCAATTCTTATTATCCATGATTTATGGCAAAGAGCCTGATTTCAAACGTTTGCAAGCCAGCATAGCCCTTGGCTATTTACCGTTTATCAAAAGATGGGATAAGCACAACCTTTGAGGGACTGACCTGTTTATCTTTATTCCATTGATCACATTCAAAAAAATAAAACTGCGTATGAAAAAGATGCTTGTAGCAGCTGCGATGGCCGTTTCTGCCGCCGCTTTTGCTCAACAGCCTCCTAGAAACCCTCAGCCACAAACGCCAGCACCAGCTCCAGCCGGAGGTGCTAACGGCGCTCCAAATCTGAGCAATTTTGCCAATATGTTGGGCGGACAAAGAACAGCTAGCCCAAGACCTTTTAAAGAGGTAATTACAGATAAGGCAAAAACACAGAAAGGTCTGTTCACTGTACATAAGCTTGACGACAAATATTTCTTTGAAATTGCAGACTCTTTACTGGGAAGAGAAATCTTAGCAGTAACGCGTTTTGCTAAAGTACCTACAGGTGCAGGTTATGGTGGTGAATTAGCGAATCAGCAAACCATCACTTTCGAGAAAGGCCCAAGCAACAATATCTTCATGCGTGTGGTAACGCTGGTGAATGTTGCTGAAGAAGATCAGCAAATTTTCAAAGCTGTTTCTAACTCTAACGTAAATGCCATTGCTGCAGCATTCCCAATTGCTGCTTTTGGTAAAGATTCTACTAGCTCAGTTATTGATGTTAGTGAATTCTTTAAAGGAGATAATCAGGCTGTCAGCATCAATGCACGTGCAAAGCGTAACTACAGCTTGAATGCACTTGCACAAGACAGATCTTATATCTCGAAAATTTCTACCTACCCTATCAATACTGAAATCCGTGCTGTGAAGACATATACTTCTTCACCATCTATTGGCGGTATCAGTATTCCAGGCTTACCAGGTGGCCCTGGTGGTGCCAGCTTGCCTGCAGCAAATGATGCAGGTGCCGTAACGATGGAGATCAACACCTCTCTCTTGTTATTACCTAAGAAGCCAATGGAGCGCCGCATTTACGATCGTCGCGTTGGTTTCTTCGCCGATGATTTCACACGCTTCAGTGATGAGCAGCAGAAAGTTGAACGCGTTCAGTTCGCTGTTCGTTGGAGACTGGAGCCAAAAGATGGTGAGTGGGACAAGTGGACAAGAGGTGAATTGGTAGAACCTAAGAAGCCAATCATTTATTATATCGATCCTGCTACACCCAAGCAATGGCGCAAGCACCTGATTGCAGGTATCAATGACTGGCAAGCAGCTTTCGAAAAAGCTGGTTTCAAAAATGCCAT
>DALYHN010000069.1:0-10386 GCA_031970875.1 Chitinophagaceae bacterium | reverse complement strand
GATTTACCAGAGCCAGATTCTCCTACAATAGCAAGTATTTCGCCTCGGTGTAAGCGTAGATTGATGCCATTCAGGGCAGGAAGCTTCTTGCTATCCTGCTCAAAATCAAGGGAAAGATTGTGTATGTCTAAAAGGATTTGGCGATCCATACAGGAACAAGATACGGCGCATCCGCAGCATGTTTTACGATATGTGGATAAGCATCGTGAATGTTGCGTAAAAATTACACAACCATTGGTTTAGTTGGGGGGCTTTATCCTATTTTTGCCGCCACATATCCGAACGGCCGTTAGTACGGTAAAAAAATACAAATGCTTCGTAAATCCTGGTGGAAAATATTGTCTTTCTTGTTGCTGGTCTACACCTGCACTTTTGGCTTTCTCGTAAAAGTGCCTAAACTGGATGACCGCATGCAGGAGAGTATCAGAAACTTCTTCTTTCATGTGCCCATGTGGTTCTCCATGATGGTACTGTTTACAGTTTCCGTAATCTATTCCATTAAATACTTGCGAAACCCATTGCGTAAGCACGATCATTATGCCAAAGCATATGCCGCTACCGGTACTTTGCTGGGTGTATTGGGTATTACAACGGGTGCTATCTGGGCCAACTATCAATGGGGTGCACCTTGGAGTGGTGATCCCAAGCAAAATGGTGCAGCAATTGCTATTCTGATCTACTTTGCTTATTTCGTTTTGCGTGGTAGCTTAACAGATGAAGAAAAACAATCTAGAGTAGGTGCGGTCTTCAATGTCTTTGCCTTCTTCATGCTTTTCCCAACACTCTGGATATTGCCAAGATTGACAGAGTCTTTGCATCCCGGCGGACAAGGAAGTGAGGGTAACCCTGGTATCAATGGCAAGGATCTGGATCCTGCCATGCGATTGGTTTTCTGGCCTGCAGTAATTGGCTGGACTTTATTAGCCGTTTGGATTACCACTTTGAAAATACGTATTGAATTACTTAAGGATAAACAGGAACAACATGCATAATCGTAAACACTACCTGCTTTCAGTTTTGGCCATGTTTATGGCACTTGTTGCTAATGCACAGGAGCAAACTGATGTCATGCGCAGCAATGGAAAAATCTATGTGGTGATGGTAGTGGTATTGGTGATTTTGCTGGGCCTGTTTGTGTATGTTTGGCGCGTTGATAAAAAGATCTCACGCTTAGAAAAATAGTCTAACGATTGAACCATTTATAAAACAAAATCTCTGATCATGTCTGGAACAAACTACAGTTTCTTTCAAAGTGTTGAAAGAAGCTTTGACAAGGCAACCAAATTTACCAAATGGGAGAAAGGCTTGCTGGAGCAGATTAAAGCATGTAACAGTATTTACAGCATGCGCTTCCCGGTAAAGATGGATGATGGACGTATTGAAGTTATTGAAGCATACCGTGTGCAGCACTCTCATCACAAAACACCTTGTAAGGGTGGTATTCGTTTTAGCGAAGAAGTGAATCAGGATGAAGTAATGGCTTTGGCTGCCTTGATGACCTATAAGTGTGCGATTGTAAATGTGCCTTTTGGTGGTGGTAAGGGTGGTATCAAGATCAACCCAAGAAAACACTCAGCATATGAGTTAGAAAAAATCACCCGTCGTTATACAGCAGAATTGGTGAAGAAGAACTTCATCGGACCTGGTACTGATGTACCTGCACCCGATTACGGTACAGGTGAGCGTGAAATGGCTTGGATCGTGGATACTTACCAATCACTGAGACCTGGTGAAATTGATGCTGCTGGTTGTGTTACAGGTAAGCCAATCACACAAGGTGGTGTGCGTGGCCGTAAAGAAGCAACAGGTTTGGGTGTGTTCTTTGGTGTGCGTGAAGTATGTAGTATGCCAGATGTAATGGCTAAGTTGGGATTAACAACTGGTGTAGAAGGTAAGCGTGTGGTCGTGCAAGGTTTGGGTAACGTGGGTTATCACTCAGCAAAATATTTCCGTGAGCACGGCTCTAAAGTAATCGCCATCGCTGAATACGAAGGTGCGATCATGAACCCAGACGGTTTGAATGAAGAAGAAGTATTCCAGCACAGAAAGAAAACTGGTTCAATTCTGAACTTCCCCGGTGCAACCAATATCACCAAGAGTGGTGATGCTTTGGAACTGGAATGTGATATCCTGATTCCTGCAGCTTTGGAAAACGTAATCAACGGTGAAAATGCAGACAGAATCAAGGCTAAAATTGTAGGTGAAGCAGCTAACGGTCCTTGTACACCAGAAGCTGATGAAGTATTTGCGAAAAAAGGTATCCTTTGTATTCCGGATATGTATCTGAATGCCGGCGGTGTTACTGTATCCTACTTCGAGTGGTTGAAGAACTTAAGCCACGTGCGTTATGGTCGTATGGAAAAGCGTTTTACTGAGAACATGAATAGCCATATCCTTGGTCAGATCGAATCTTTAACCGGTAAGCAGGTGGGCGACAGAGAGCGTAGCCTCATCCTCCATGGTGCAGATGAAGTGGATTTGGTGCATAGTGGTTTGGAAGAATCCATGATCTCTGCTACCAGAGAAGTAATGGACTGCTGGAAGAGCAATCCGGAGATTCCTGATATGCGTACTGCAGCTTATGTGGTTGCGATCAATAAAGTTGGTACTAGCTATGCTGAGCTGGGTATCTTCCCATAATATTGCCCTATAAGATTGTTAAAGCCATCTCTACTGAGATGGCTTTTTTGTTGCACAAAAAGGATTTAGTAAATTGAGTGAACCATGCTGCCCTGTAAAACCTTTGTGACGATTGTGTTTTGCTGCTCTGTGCTTGTTGCTACAGCACAGTATAAGCCGGGTTTTGTTGATTCCATTCTAGCCAATAAGATATTGCGTATACCAACTTATAAACAACCGGCTACTGGCAATGAGAGTATGTTTCTGCCCATGGATTTTGGCAAGAGTGAGATTCTGGATACGATGGGCTTTTATGAATTGCGTCATGCAGAAATCTTGTCCGTGGATCTCTTGTTTACAGACTACCCGGCCAATCAGGATTTAAAACCTTTGAATAGGAGAAGATTCCAGCATTTGTGTAAACTGATTCCCTACGCCTTATCTAATCCTAATACGCGCTGGCAGGTGATCAGACAAATGGATGGATACGATAAGCTCAGTGCTTCCTTCATGATGCATGGTTTTGTGATCAATTATCGAAAACCTGTTACCTCAGAATTGACCAAAAAAGAAATCAGCCTGATTCAGTCAGTTACGCCTGAAAAAAAAGAGCCACCAGAACCTAAAAATGATAAGCTTCGGAAATGGGATGCTATACCGCTAACTGGCGGAAGACCAGCTGATAGGGGTGTGTATATGAAGCGAGGTATAAAAGATATCAGTAGGCATAAGGAAAAGCAAATCAAAAAAATGCAAGTGGGTGATACCCTTGTTGCAATTACTGCGCGAAAAGCTGTACAAGAAGAGATCATTTCTGAAAGAGATAAAATGATTCTAAGGGATCAGGATTCCTTATACATGATACTGGCACCACCTGTAGAAAAGCAAAAGTTAGCTATTGATGCATCGCCTCCAAAGCCAAGAGCGATTATTCCTGATTCGACGGTGATACAGGTGTTTAAACGCAACAGATTTAAAGACATGCTGCTTGTTGCAGATGTAACTGCAAGCATGAGTCCATATACGGCGCAAATCATTCAGTGGCTAGCAGATGAAAGTTCTGAGCATAACCTCAGATACTTGGTATGCTTTAATGATGGTGATGCTATGCCTGATCAAGAAAAGAAGACTGGTAAAGTTGGTGGTGTGTATGGGGATTATTTCAAGGATGTGTTTCAGATTAGTGAGCTGATACAAGCAACCATGCTCAAGGGTAGTGGAGGCGATTTACAAGAAAATAATTGTGAAGCCTTATTATATGCAGTGAATCATTGCAGCCAGTATGGCGATCTGGTAATTGTTGCAGATAGTTGGGCGCCTGTACGTGATCTTGAATTGTTACCTAAATTAAAACAGCCAGTAAAAGTAATTGTCTGCGGCTCCGAACTGGGGCCACATCCAGACTATATCACCATTGCTGTACAAACTGGAGGTAGCTTACATTATATGCAGGAAGATATTGGCGACTTATCAAAGTTGCGTAAAGGTGAGAAGCAAACAATCAAAGGGCGAACCTATCAGATGGTGAATGGTAGGGCTGTACTCGTACTTCGTTAATTAGATCCAATCAGGAAAAACATTTTGCGCTTCAGTATTGCCTTGATGGATTTTCCATAACAGGGTATCATTCCCATTGCTGATGCATAAATAATTGACAGAGGGTAAAACAGATTTGTAGCTAAGCATTTGCTGCGCGACTAAGGCATTCAATGCTTGATTAGGTTCTTTACATTCAATCAACAACCATGGTTGTTCTTGTTGGTATACAACAATGTCAAATCTTCTGTTAACGCCATTCACCGAAAGTGCTTTTTCTATCGCCATCATGCTTCCCGGATACTGTTTCATCTGCATCAGGTATTGTAACAAATTCTGGCGCACCCATTCTTCAGGTGTTAATCGCACATATTTCTTTCGGATAGGATCAAAGATCATTTCCTTCCCTGCTTGCAGTTGAATGGTAAAATTGTATTTGGGATATTCTAAGTGAATCATGCTTGCAGAGAGGAAGGTTTTCGTTATTTTAGCTGATTAATCTGTTCAAAGATAGGAGCAGGTAGCACAAAACAACTAAAGTCTGCAATATGAAAACGAAAGATGAAATTGTTAAAAACTGGTTGCCCCGCTATACGGGTGAAAGTCTGGAAAATTTCGGAAAGTATATTTTGCT
Organism: Chitinophagaceae bacterium; assembly: GCA_031970875.1. Lineage (GTDB taxonomy): Bacteria > Bacteroidota > Bacteroidia > Chitinophagales > Chitinophagaceae > JAFLBI01. The sequence goes on along the minus strand of DALYHN010000069.1, from coordinate 5,597 downwards.
GACCAATTTTGGCAACTATGTACACATGTTTGCCAAATGGAATAAGGTTAAAGTGATCGGGCTAGATAAGCCTTATCAATGTGCAACTGCCAATGGTATTACCATCATCAATTTTGGTATGGGTAGTGCTTCTGCTGCAACAGTAATGGATTTGTTAAGTGCTATTGCACCTAAAGCTGTCTTGTTCTTGGGTAAATGTGGCGGATTGAAAAGGAAGAATAAGCTGGGTGATTTGATTCTGCCAATCGCTGCTATCAGAGGTGAGGGTACCAGTAATGACTATTTCCCGCCTGAAGTGCCCGCGCTTCCCTCATTCGCCCTGGAAAAAGCGATATCAACGACCATCCGTGATTATGGTGTGGATTATTGGACTGGTACAGTATATACCACCAACCGTCGGGTTTGGGAACACGACAACGAGTTTAAGAACTATTTGAGAAAAGTACGCGCCATGGGTATTGATATGGAAACGGCTACTATTTTCTCTGTTGGCTTTTTCAACCATATTCCAACCGGTGCGCTGTTGTTAGTAAGCGACCAGCCAATGGTGCCAGAGGGTGTGAAGACTAGTGTGAGTGATAAGAAAGTAACAGAGAAATTTGTTGATCGCCATTTGCAGATTGGTATCGATTCACTGAAGCAGCTCATCAATAACGGTCTAACTGTAAAACACCTGCGTTTCTAATCCTTCCACAAAAAAGGAAAGAGTATAATGGCCAGTGCGATAACGAGCAGGTCCAAACCTGCCAACGTGCCAGCCATTTGCCAAAAGCCACCTTGCACTACATCTGCAAAAGCAACTGATGATATCTTCATCAAAAGCAATAATTGAGGTACAATGATGGGAAAGCCCATGATGGCCATCATGGCCGATTGCTGTTGTGCTTTAGCAGCAATGGCAGCAAGAAAAGTAAAGACCAGGCTGATACTGACACCTCCCAATATGGTGATGCCAAGAAAAGTAAAAAAGTGCTCTAGCGGACTGCCCAGCAGTAATGCATAAATCGCCAATGCCAAAATGCTCATCACCAACATCAACAGGGCGTTAAAGAGTAGTTTGCTCAAAATGAAATCTCGCGCTCCGGCAATAGAGTAGAAGTATAACATCCTGCCTCGACCTTCTTGCAAAAAGCTTTTAGCTACAGCATTCACGCAAACAAAGAGCTGAATGATCCAGAATAAGGCGTTCCAGGTTGTTGCTTCAGGTTGCCCCATTGATAAATACGCAACAAAAATGGTGGATGCAACATATAGCAAAACACCAAAGAGGGTGTATTGCTGTCGCCACTCTAATAAGAAATCCTTCTTTATGAGTGCTGTAATATGTTGTATGCTGCTACGCATGCTACAAAGTAAGGACTTCTTCAGGGAAAGGCCATTTCTTTTCCGTTCAATGAATTGAAGTTATGTTTGTAGTATGAAGTACAGGCTCGTTCTCATGTTGGGACTCTTTTTCATTGCAAAAGCGCATGCTCAGCATAAAACGCCCATCTGGAAGAAACTCCATCCGGATTCTTTAGTCAACTTGAATTTAAAAGTGCTTCCTGTCCCTGTCGCTTCTTATTCTCCGGAGACAGGCTTATCCGTAGGATTTAATCTTAACTACTTCTTTAATGCAGGCGATAGTGCTTCAAAAGCTACTACGCGTAATTCACTTGCCGGATTAGAGTTTAGATATACAAGTCGTAAGCAAACAACGATACAGGCCAGCTGGAGTATTTATACCAATCAGGAAAAATATTTTATCAATGGTGCTACGGGATTCGCTGATTTTTATGAGCGTTTCTGGACATTGACTTCACCATCGGGTGATAATGATCGCTTTAGGGAGTTGCAGTATTACCGCACTTATTTCAGAAATACGTTTGCAAAGAATTTGGGTAAGCAATCCTTCCTAGGTTTTGCGTTGAACTATAACCGCATTACCAATATGCGCTTGTCGGGTGATACCACTATTAAAGTCAATCAAATTCTTGGTGCAAATGGTAGTACGGTATTCGGTATTGGCCCCGTTTTACTTTTTGATCATCGTGATAATCAGTTCAGTCCATCTGGTGAAGCATGGTATGCAGCTTTCAATGGATTGTTTTATATGAATGCGCTTGGTGGCCAGTATACATTTCAGCAATACAACATAGATCTGCGTCAATACAATTTAATCAAAGCCACAAAGGGGCTGTTGTGCTTTCAGGCAGTGGGTAATTTTGCTTCTGGTGAAGTGCCCTTGCTGGAGAAAAATCGCTTGGGCAGTAACATGATTATGCGTGGTTATTTTCAAGGAAGATTTCGCGATAACCAATTATTGGCTGCTCAAGTAGAATATCGACAGCCGCTTGGTCGCTTTTTGGTACTTGCTGCATTCATGAGTGCGGGCCAAACCGCACCAACGCTTTCATCCATGCGTTTGAGTAATATGGAATCAGCAGCCGGTGGCGGCGTTCGTGTATTACTGAATAAAGAGAAGAAGATCTATGCCAGAATTGATGTAGGATATACCCGATTAGGCAATTTTGGTTTTTATGCGCGTTTGGGCGATGCATTTTAGTCCCCGTCGTGATAGCATTTCCTGCATCTTGGTTCGTACACATCTTTTTCACCCAATAATACTTGTCCGGTCTCTTTTGTTTTTCTGTAGGAGATATTGGCAATATTGCCACACTTCACACAGATGGCATGGAGTTTTGTAATATAATCGGCGGTAGCCAACAAATTCGGCATCTGACCAAAGGGTTTGCCCATATAGTCCATATCCAACCCGGCAACAATCACCCTAATGCCACGTGTAGCAAGTGTTTCACACACATGCATAATCTGGTCGTCGAAGAACTGCGCTTCATCAATACCCACTACATCAACATCCTCAATCATGAGTAAAATCTTCTGAGAATTGTCAATTGGCGTGGAATGTATGGCATTGGCATCATGGCTTACCACCTGTGTTTCGTCATAACGCACATCGATTGCGGGCTTGAAGATTTCCACTTTAAGGTTGGCGATTTTGGCTCTTTTCAAGCGTCTAATGAGTTCTTCGGTCTTGCCGCTGAACATGCTTCCGCAGATCACTTCTATCCAGCCTCTTCTTTCTCCTGATATATTGGGTTCAATAAACATGTCTGAAAATCACGAAATTTCAGATGAGCGATGTAATTTTAGAAATCGCGTAAAGATAATCCTCAAACCCTCATTACCCATGGAAAGAGTGGGCACTTTGATTAATAAATTGAAAGAACAACTGGAGCAGGGTGCTGATCCGAATAAAATGTTGATTACTGTGCAAATGTTGCAAACGGAATTAATGCAACAACAGCAAGTAGTCAAGGGTAGTGGAGGCGTGTCCGTTGTGATGCCAGTTGTGTCTGTGCATCAGGCACCGGTAGAGATCAAGATGGTGGATGCCAAGCAGTCGAAACCTGTTAAAAAGGAAGAACACAGTGGTTGGCTATTCGATCCTGTGGTGACAATTCCAACCTTAGCACATCAGCCGGTTAAGGAGGTGTTTGAATTGAATGGGCATTTTGCTGATGGGGAAGCTGAAAGTGTGAACGACCGTTTGAAAGAATCACATGTAGAAGTGTCAACAGTATTGAATGGTGCACCTATTCGCGACTTAAGAAAGGGTATTGGTGTGAATGATCGCTATTTGTTCATCAATGAATTGTTTCGTGGTGATGAAAATATGTATGAGCGTAGCATCAAAACCATCAACGCATTTAATATTCTGGCAGAAGCTGAATATTGGATACAGCGTGAATTGAAAGTGAAACTAGGTTGGCCTGATAACAACCCAACTGTTAGTCATTTCGATCAGTTGGTTAGAAGACGATTCAATTGAATCCAGTGAATGATTCTTTCAGTTGCGCCTTTTTTACTGGCAACATAATTACCTGCTTTTTCACCAATCATCTTTCTCTCTGAAACATCTGATAGCAAAGCTTTCAAACGCTCTTTACTAGTTGCGCCGTCATGCATGACTATTGCGCCGCCAGCTTCAATCAGCTCTATTGCTTCAGCGTATTTATGGTAGACTGGTCCAAATAAAACAGGCTTGTGATACACGGCCGCTTCTAAAACATTGTGTACGCCATCCTTATCAAAACCACCGCCAATCCAAGTGATGTCTGCATAATGATAGAGTTTGGTTAGGAGGCCAATTCGATCAATGAGTAAAACGCGACCAGTTTTTCCTTTTTCAGCATCGGCATATAAAACTGCCTCAGGTATTTGTTTGCAGGCGGCTTGCATACTTGATGCATCTACATGATGTGGCGCTACGATGAAGCATATATTAGGAAAAGCTTGAATCAACTCTTGCAGTATTGTATGGTCTTTTGGCCAAGTGCTACCTGCTACAATGGTGGTTCTGTCTTGAATAAAGTTTTCAATGATGGATAAAGGACTGAACTGTGTTGCGATGGCAGCTACGCGATCAAAGCGTGAGTCGCCACTAATCATGGCTTCGCCTGTATAACCTGCTTCGTGTAAAAGTGTTAATGAGTTTTCGTTTTGGACAAAAATCGCAGAATAGGTTTGTAGCATTTTTCTGTGTAATTGCCCATACCATTTGAAGAAGGGTTGGTCTTTTCTGAAAATAGCAGCAATTAATAAAGTTGGAATCTTTCTGCTGTGTAAAGCCGTGAGGTAATAATACCAAAACTCATATTTAATGAAGATGGCGAGACTCGGTTCTACAATATCGATGAATGTGCTAGCTGTTTTTTTCCCATCCATGGGTAAGAAACAGATATTGTCTGCATGAGGATAATGCTTGCTTGGCTCTAAGCCGGAAGGAGAGAAAAAACTAATCAGTATGGCGTAGTTGGGGTATTGCTGCCGAATGGATTCGATAATGGGCTTGCCCTGTTCAAATTCGCCTAAAGAAGCAGCGTGTATCCAAATAACAGGTTTGGAGTTGCTTTTTTTCCAGTGCTGCAAATCTCTGACGGTATGCTTTCTGCCTGCTACCCATGCGGCTGCTTTGGCATTGCGGAAGGCCATGAGCTTGGCTACTCCTACATACAGTCGCAAAAACAGGTTATACAACAGTAAATACATCCCCTCAAAAGTAACTGAAACAGGCAATGGATTCCTGAAGTCCTCGGCTTTTTTGCAGTATTTTCGCGCCTAGTTATGATGAGAACTATTCAAATGGTAGATACTAAAACGCAGTATCTCCATATCAAACAAGAAATAGACAAAGCAGTACTGGATGTAATTGACAGTGCAGCATACATCAATGGTAAGCCGGTTCAGGACTTTGCAGCCAATCTCGCTGCTTATCATGGTGCTAAACATGTTATTCCCTGTGCCAACGGAACAGATGCATTGCAGATTGCCATGATGGCCCTTGGCCTCGAGCCGGGTGACGAAGTGATTACCCCATCTTTTACCTATATCGCCACAACAGAAGTAGTTGCCCTGCTTCGCCTCAAGCCGGTATTTGTAGAAGTAGATCCAGCTACATTCTGTATGGATCCCGAGAGTTTGCGTAAGGCAATCACACCAAAAACCAAAGCCATTGTGCCGGTGCATTTGTACGGGCATCCCGTACACATGGAACCCATTCTGCAGATTGCCAAAGAGCACAATCTTTATGTGAT
>DALYHN010000068.1:0-10575 GCA_031970875.1 Chitinophagaceae bacterium | reverse complement strand
ACCAATTGGCTGCGAGTTCTAGTTGAAAACGACATAATGTAGGGATACTACTACAAAAAGAAGCATGAAATAAGTCATACTTTCAATAAGACTATTTCGGCAATTTAGTACCCTGATGAAGACTTACTACTTTAAGTGGATCACTTTTGCCATATTCTGTGTGGTAGCAGCCTCATTCCTATTCATCTATTTTACAACCAGCAGCAAACTCAGAAAAGACTACGAGAACAGCATTACCCACCAAAACCACTTGTTGGTAATGCGTGCACTATCAGATATCAAGGAGACTGCACGCCTAATCGAGATGCCAGCGCGAAAAGCCTTACTGCCTTACACAGATAAGAATAGCTTGATTGCAGAAATCAATCATGGCTTAAGCTCCAATAAGAAAAACCTATCCCGTATTGATAGCATCATTCAGATCACACATGTATTTGTTGATACCAAACAGATTGATAGTTTAATAAAAGCACTAGCGGTTAAATCAACTGAGCTGGTGGGTTTACGAAAAGCAAAACAACCAGAAACAGCAGTCTTTGAAAGTTGGTTAAACAATGAAATGGCCCTTTACAATAGTATTACAACGATAGAAAATACTATTCGTGTACAGTTGTATGCAAACAATAGCTCAGAAACAGATTTATATAACCACACCGTTAGAGAGGTAACCTATATTGGTATATTTTCTATCTCCTTATTGGTCGTACTCTTAATTTATCTCTTCTTTAATATTAAAAATCTACAAGATAATATTGAACGTAACAGATACTTGGCATCTGTTACCAGCAATAGCAATGAAGCAATCATAGGTGCGAATGCCTCTTTCAAAATTAATCTTTGGAATAAAACTGCTGAAGAATGGTACGGACCAACAGAACTGGAGATGTTGGGTACCAATATTTTTGAAATCATCTCACGCTTTACGGCAGATGCGAAAGGACTGAAAGAATATTTACTGGAAGAGAATAAATCAAAAAATAAAATCAGCTTTCAAACAACAGACTATAAAAAGGACGGCAGTCAGTTTTATACACTCAATACCATCACAAAAATATTCAATAGCGACGGTGAGCTGGAAAACTATATCTGCACTTGTAAAGACATCACCGATATTGTTAAGCTCCAGCATCAGTTAGAACAGGCAAATGAACAACTCATGACCGAGTTGTTAGATAGAAAAAAAGAACTGCTGGAATACAATGAACGTATTACAGACGGCATTGTATCATTGGACAAGAATTTCGAAATCACTTACGCCAATCAATATGCAAAACAATTACTCGGCGGTGATGATATCCTAGGCAAAAAGCCATGGCACAAATCGCGCGACAAAGCGCTGAACGAGAAACTTGAAGCCTTGGTAAAAAGGGTTTATGAACAAAAACGAAATATCACTTTTGATTACTACCTGAATGGTTACGATAAGTGGATGCAGTTCAACGCCTATCCATCTGAAAACGGTATTTCATTTTTCTTTAGGGATACCACTAAGCAAAAAGAAGCCGAATTAGGCCTGAGGCAAAGCGAAGAGAAATACAGATCACTCATTGAAAATAGCCCCGATATTGTTGCCATTACAGATGAGAATGGTTATATCTGGGATTGTAATGGCGCTGTAGAGAAAGCAACCGGATACACCCCTCAACAGGCAATCGGCAAACATTTATACGATTTCATGCTACCAGAGGATGTGCAATACTATCCACTGCAATATCATGAAGTACCTGAAACAGGTTTTCTATTCTCTCAGAGAAGAGGTCTGAGAAAAGATGGCTCTGTTGTTCATTTTGAAATTCGTGTATCTAGAATGGCTGATAAAAGATTGCTCGCCATTCTAACGGATATATCCGACAGAGAACAGCTACAAAAGAACCTAACTGAAAATAATGCTCGCCTTGACTTCCTGTACATGAATACCCCATCTTACATTGTATCTCTAGACACAGATGGTATTATTCTGGATTTGAATAAAAACATTGATGTTTTCCAAAGAGACCATGTAATTGGGAAAAACCTTCTTGATTTCCTTCCAGAGGAGATGAAGCAGGATACATTCAACACTTTACAGGAAGTAATTAAAACCAAGGAAAACGTTTACAGACAGTTCAGTTTTATCAGCAGTACCGGTCAAAGATTTTGGTTTAGCAGTATTCTCAAGCCAATTATTAAAGATGATGTTGTAACCGGCATAATTACCAACAGTTCGGATATCACCCTGATTAAAGAGCAGGAAAAAGAATTGTTTAAAACTAAACAGCGTCTTGAAAAGATATTGGTCAGTGTACCTGCATTTATTGCCGAACTGGATGAAAATGGAAATATTATTACCATCAATAAGAGCCGAACAGGTAAACCTCCTGAAAGCTTGATCGGACTTCCATTAGCCGAATGCGTAGAGTTTGCAGATAATGGTAAGATCAATGAAGCTGTTAAACAGTGTCTTGCAAAAGAGAAACCAATTGAGCTGGAATTAAACCTCAACTTATCAGACACTAGCTTACCTGTTATCTTTTTATGCAATTTTCTTCCATTAAATACCAGTGCCAAAAATGGTCATCAAACCGTTCTGCTTACAGCATTTGATATTTCAGAAAATCGAAGAAAAGAAGCAGAAGTAAGAAGGCTAGATGAAATCATCAAAGCGAGCCCGGCCTGGGCAGCCATTGCAGATAGTAATGGCAAGCTTGTTTTTATGAATAATACCATGCGCGCTGCGCTGGAAATCCCAATGGATGAAGACATCAGCAATATGACTATTGGAGACGCGCATGATTCGGTAGAGTACGAGAAAATAAAAAAACATATCGCCTCTATCACAAATAACACTACTATTCAATTTGAAACAGTACATACAAGTAGGTCTGGAAAGCAAATTCCTACTATGGCGGTAGTCATGAAACACTATGATATTACCAGTGGTGAGATTCACTACTCCATGAAAGCACTTGACCTAACAGAAATCAATAAAAAAACAGAGGAAGTAAAAAGATTAGCAGATATTATTGATAATACAGAAGCCATTGTTGGTATTGGTAATCTTGAGGGTGGTATTATATTCTTAAACAGATCAGGAAGAAGAATTCTAGGATTTAGCGAATCAGAGGATCTGACAAAAATGAATATTAAAGACTTGCACTCGGATGCAATGAAAGAAAAACTAGAAGCCATTGCCATACAAGAAGCCATGAAACATGGAAGTTGGACTGGGGAAAGTGTGGCTGTAAGCAGATCAGGGGAAGAAATTCCCATTAAGCAAGTGATTGTTTTACATAAAGACAAACACGGTAATCCGAGTTATCTCTCTACTACCGCTATTGATATAAGAGAAGAGAAAGAAGCTGCTGCTAAACTCGCTAACGCAAATGAGGACCTAAGAAACTTAGCTGTGCACTTGCAAGAAATCAGAGAGGAGGAGCGTGTAGAAATTGCCAAAGAAATCCATGATGAACTTGGGCAGAAATTGGCAGTATTGAAAATGGAATCTGCATTTACAGAGAAAAAATTGATCAAAGACTATCAAATCAAGGAACATAATTTCCAAAGCATCAATACCTTGATTGACGAGACTATCCAAACCTCTAGGCAGTTGTACAATAACCTAAGACCAACCATGCTGAATGAGTTGGGCTTGGTAGCAACCATCACCTGGATGAAAAATGTCTTGATGAAGCGCAGTGATGTGAAAATGCATTTAGACTTATCCATTCCTGAAGACAGACAGTTCCCAGAAGCCATTACCATTGGTCTGTTCCGCATCATCCAGGAGTCAACCAATAATATTTCTAAGCACGCTCACGCTAAAAATATTTATATCTCCCTTAGTGAAGCTGATAACACAATAAGACTCTCCATTAAGGATGATGGCGATGGCTTCATCCCTAATGAAATTGATACCAAAATGCATCATGGCGTACTTGGCATGCGCGAAAGATCACTTGCGATAGGTGGAAGCTTTTTATTAGATACTGCACCGGGCAAGGGCACGCATATTGAAGTAGTGGTTCCATTAGAACAACACTAAGTGCCACTCAACAGCATCAGCACTACCCAACATAAAAAATCCCCCTAAGGCTATCGTAGGGGGATTTTCATCTATCAATCAATTAGTTAAACCAACATGCGGAGCGGCTCTTCCAGCAAAGACTTTAAAGTCTGCAGGAAAGCAGCACCTGTTGCACCATCCACTACACGATGGTCGCAGCTCAGTGTTACTTTCATAATATTACCCGGTACTACTGCACCATTCTTCACCACAGGTACTTGCGAAATACCACCTACTGCCAGAATACAAGCATCTGGTGGATTGATGATCGCAGTAAACTGATCAATACCAAACATACCCAGATTAGAAATGGTGAATGTGCTTCCTTCCCAATCTGCAGGTTGCAGTTTCTTATCCTTTGCACGCTGTGCATAGTCTTTTACCTGTGTAGCAATCTGACTCAAGCTCAATGAATCCGCAAAACGAACCACAGGTACCAACAGCCCTTCATCAACAGCAACTGCTACACCAATATTTACATGATGATTGATGCGAATGGTATCGCCCAACCAACTACTATTTACTTTAGGATGCTGCTTCAACGCAACAGCTGTTGCCTTCAGCACCATATCATTAAAGCTGATCTTGGTCTTACTGGTTTCATTGATACGTATTCTTGCAGCAACGCAAGCATCCATATCAATGGTCATGGTGAGGTAGAAATGCGGCGCGGTAAACAGACTCTCACTCAAGCGACGCGCAATTGTCTTACGCATCTGGCTTACAGGTACTTCTTCAAAAGATACCTGACCAACAGCAGTTACCACAGGTGCTGCACTTGCTGCAGGAGCAGCAGCTGTTGCAGGCGCAGCAGCCGCAGGTGTATACTGCTCAATATCTGAACGCACAATACGACCATGATCGCCAGTGCCTTTTACATAACGTAGATCAATACCTTTTTCAGCCGCGAGTTTCTTAGCGAGCGGAGAAGCAAAGATTCTTCCATCATTCACCACTACCGGAGCAGCCGCTGGTGCTGGCGTTGCTGCAGGCGCAGGTGCACTTGCAGGAGCCGCACTTGGTGCAGGCGTTGCAGCAGGAGCAGCGCTACCACCAGATTTAGCAGCAGCTACAATAGCCGCAATGTCCATGCCTTCTTTCCCAATGATGCACAACAAATCATTCACCTGAATTTTTTCACCAGGCTGGGCACCTTGATATAACAATACACCATCCTTATAGCTTTCCAGCTCCATAGTGGCTTTATCTGTTTCAATTTCAGCAAGCACTTCACCCTTCTTCACTGCATCACCCACTTGCTTTTGCCAAGAAGCGATGACACCCTCCGTCATGGTATCACTCAAGCGCGGCATGAGTACTACTTCTTCCATGGCGGAGATATCCATACCATTGCTTGCAGCAGGTTCAGGTGCAGGTGCTGGCATCGTTACACTTACTGCAGGAGCAGCAGGAGCTGCGCCACCGCTATGTTGTGCAACCAATGCAGATACATCTTCACCGGCATTACCTAGGATAGCCAACAGGTCGTTCACCTGCAGCTTGCCACTTTTTTGTGTACCAATATGCAAGAGCACACCTTCCTGGTAGCTTTCCAGCTCCATGGTGGCTTTATCTGTTTCGATTTCTGCTAACAAATCTCCTTTCTTCACAGTATCGCCCACTTGCTTGTGCCAGGCAGCAATGACGCCTTCGGTCATTGTGTCGCTCAAACGGGGCATGAGAATCACTTCAGCCATAACGATTGCTTCTTTGCTTTAAAATTGAGCCGTGAAATTAAGGTAAAATGGCATAGCGGGCAATGCAGGTGCCGATTTTGTGGATGAACAGCCTAAATCATTGACCATCAAATAAAAAGGGATGTCGCTAACATCCCTTTTTGATCAATATTTTCCTGCTTACTGACCCTGTGCCAAACTATAGGCTTTTTTACCGCCCCACATATTCAGCACTTCAGTAGAACAGATCTTAAAATCAGCCATGGTGCGCTTATAGAGTTCCAGAATATCGATCTGGGTCAGCGGCGCTTCACCCACACTCTCAAAACGACAACGATACTGGTTTACCAGGTTAGTGAACACAGAACCCTTGGGCCATACCTGTGTACCACGGTTACTGATAGTCACCAGTTTGAACAGATCACCACAATGTGCCAGCAGTTTTTCTGCTACAGCAGTTGGCTGCTCAAAACTTTCGATGAATAAATCCACACCCACAATCACTTCATCTTCTGTTTCCTTGGTCATGATCAATGGGTTCTCTTCCAGTTTGAAAACCGTAGGCGTAATAGGCGCATCCGGTAATTCAGGACGTGGATTGTGCGCTGGCTGCTTACCAAAATTGTCGATGATGGCCTGAGCGAATTCAGTTGTATTCAAAGCGGGCTTCGACTTATCACCAAAATCACCTGTTCTGTAACCCTGCTCTAGCGTGTATAACAGCGCATTCTCAATCATCGCTGCACTCTTGCGCAAACCTAAGTGACGCAGCATACCGAAACCACTCAGCAACAAAGCTGTTGGGTTGGCAATATTTTTTCCGGCAATATCCGGTGCTGTACCATGTACTGCTTCAAAGATGGAGATATGATCACCAATATTGGCTGAAGGTGCAAAACCCAAACCACCCACCAAGCCGGCACACAAATCACTCACAATATCACCCTGCAGGTTGGTCAATACCACCACATCAAACTCATTAGGACGGCTCACCAATTTCATACAGAGATCATCCACAATCACATCGTCTGCCTTCAACTCAGGATAATCTTTGGCAACTTCATAAAACACTTCCAGGAAAAGACCATCGGTGATCTTCATGATATTGGCCTTGTGCCCGCAGGTAATACGCTTGGCACCTTTTTTCTTGGCCATTTCAAATGCATACTTGATTACCTGCATGCTACCCGGACGAGTGATGAAGCGGCGGCTTAGGGCCACATCATGCGTGAGCATGTGCTCAATACCACCATAAGTATCTTCAATATTTTCACGAACAATGGTGACATCAATTGGAATACCTGCTTTGCTGAAAACGGTGTCTACACCATGTAAGGTTTGGAAACTGCGCTTATTGGCATAAGTGTTCCAGGTTTTACGCGCAGTTACATTCACACTCTTCACACCCTTACCCTTGGGTGTTTCCATAGGCCCTTTGAACAAGATGCCCAGGTTCTCAATCGTCTGCTGTGCTTCGGGGGTCATACCATTGCTGTAGCCCTTGTCGAACACCCACTTACCCATATCAACAAATTCGTATTCGAGGGGCACTTTTGCCGCATCAAATATTGTCAACACGGCGTCCATAATCTCAGGACCAATTCCATCTCCTTTAGCTACAGCAATCTTTGTCATACAGCTTTGATTAAAGTGGTGCAAAATTAAGCTTGGACAGCACACGGCACCGTTAATTTGCCAGAAATTATCCAAACAGGCGGTTGTAATTTGAGGCAATCAATGCCAGCTTTACAACTTTCCTTGCCAAAGCTTGTTGTACACTTGTTAACAGCAACCCTTAATTTTAGCTGGCAAACAAGTACATGGTATCCAAAATCTCATCTGGTGTAGAAATAACGGTAGAAACCTTCTACCAGAGCGATTATAGCAATCCGCTCAACCATGAGTTTATGTTTGCCTACCGCATTACTATCGAAAACCACAATGGATTTGCCGTGAAACTGCTGCGCAGACATTGGTATATTTTCGATTCCAATGGCGACAAGCGCGAAGTAGAGGGCGAAGGCGTTGTAGGTGTTCAACCAGTCTTGGAGCCGAATGAACGCTACCAATATGTCAGCGGCTGTAACCTACGCTCAGAAATGGGTAAAATGTATGGCACTTACCTGATGGAAAACCTGAACAATAAAGCTACGTTCAGCGTAAAAATTCCCGCCTTCCAGATGATTGTTCCCTTCAAGGGCAATTAAGGCTTGTATTTACTTTCCCGGAAAATTTTTGTCGCATCTGTTTGCATCAAGTCTTGCAAACTTGTTTCAGGATGTTTTTTCATCCATGCTTCTACAATGCGCTTCCCACAGAACAAACCAATAAAACCGGGCGAGTCGGGACCTAATGCCGGCGTGTTGGGACCATCATTCATGTATGGATTCACCAGATTGGGATCGGTGGCATACAACAAATCGCCATTCATGAAGAATGACCAAATATTCGATTCATTTTTCAAACAGCCCTTCCACTGCTTTTCTGTGTAGCCCATCTTCAAGGTATCTGCAGTTTCAGGTAAAAGATAATCCAGTAAAACGGCTCGCTTTCCCACTTCCACCATTTGTTCTACCAATGGTTTGCCAATGCTCTTGTTTGGATATAAGTCGTCGATAATATTGCGTACACAGTTTACAGGCAGGTATAACTTGTCGAATTTTCTGGAGATAAAATAAGGATACAAAACCTGTCCTTCTTCCGTGAGATAAGTAGGATAATCCTTGCCCATATACAGTTGCAAACCAGCCGCCAAACCATCCGCAGTAATGATATTGCCAAAACTATTGATGGGACCCATGAAGAGATACAGCTTTGATGGCAAAGGATATTTTGGGAAATAATACTTCACATATTTCAATGCTTGCGACAGCGCTGCTAGCTGCGGCTCAAAGTTTGTCCATTGTTTGCGGCTATCGCGATACATGGGTGCATAAGTGCGGATAAAAGTGTTCAGTACTTTTTTGGCACTATCCGGCTGATGCGGTGCACCAACAATATTGTAGAGATAATCCTTGGTAAAGCCCGGATGCTGTTGAAAGAGTTGATCTAAACCGGCATCTATCTGATTTGTATCCAAGCCAAATACAGACTCATCAAAACGAATGACCTGTATATCTGCTTTGATCGCAGACACATCAGGCAGCTTGGGTTTGGATTCACCGCAAGCCATCAGCAATAAGAACAATCCAGGAATCCAACTGTATTTCATACTGCGAAAAAAGTGCATTGCCCGCAAGCATTTTGTTAAAGCAGGCAAATTCGCAATTAATCATGAAATTTGCCACATGAAGATTTTCCTTGCCCAGCAGAACTACCACATCGGCAATTTTGCGTACAACACTGATAAGATCATTGCAGCCATTGAATCTGCCAAAGCAGCCGGCGGCGATTTGATTGTTTTCAGTGAAATGAGTGTGTGCGGTTATCCGGCAAGGGATTTTGTAGAATTCAAGGATTTTATTGATCAATGTTATGCTGCTGTTGACAAGATTCGTGTACACGCAGATACCATTGGTGTGGTGATTGGTTCACCTGCGAGAAACCCGCGCAAAGAAGGCAAGGATTTATTCAACGCAGCTTTCTTTCTGTATGAGCAGAAGATCATTGCAGAAATTCATAAGACACTCTTACCTACTTACGATGTATTTGATGAGTACCGCTATTTTGAACCAGCAGATACTTGGCAAGTAGTACCCTTCAAAGGCAAGAAAATTGCTGTGACCATTTGTGAAGACATTTGGAACCTGGGCGATAATCCATTGTACAAGATTTGTCCCATGGATCAGTTGATGCAGCAATCGCCCGACTTCATGGTGAACCTGAGTGCATCACCTTTTGATTATACGCATGATGAAGACCGCAAAGCAACTATCAAAGCCAATGTGGTGAAATACAAACTGCCCATGTTCTACTGTAACGCAGTGGGTAGCCAGACAGAAATTGTATTTGATGGCGCTTCTTATGCATTTGATAAAGCTGCCAATCTTTGTGGTGCATTGCCGATGTTTACTGAATCTGTACAAGGATTTGATTTGCATGAAGACGGCAGTATTGCACAAGCTATTTTGGAACCGGCTAGTCGCGTACCGGATAAAGAACTGAACCCGATAACATTAGAAGCTGAATTGAATATTGCACAGGTCTATGATGCACTGGTGTTGGGCATTCGCGATTATTTTGGCAAGATGGGTTTTACCAAAGCCATTCTCGGTTCTTCCGGTGGAATAGATTCAGCAGTAACCTTGGCGATTGCTTGCGATGCATTGGGTGCAGCCAATGTGCGCGCCGTATTGATGCCTTCACCTTATTCAACAGAGCATTCAGTGGATGATGCAGTAGCCTTGAGCAAAAACCTGAACAACCCTTATGATATCATTCGCATCAATGATATCTATCAAGCATTTCTGCAAACATTGGATCCACTGTTTCAAGGTTTGCCTTTTTCATTGGCGGAAGAAAATATCCAAAGCAGAAGCAGGGGCAATTTGTTGATGGCCATTGCGAATAAGTTTGGTTATGTATTGCTGAACACGAGCAACAAGAGTGAACTCTCTACCGGTTATGGCACTTTGTATGGTGATATGGCCGGCGGACTTGGTGTGCTGGGCGATTGTTATAAACTACAGGTCTATGCGCTGGCGCGATACATCAACCGATCAAAAGAAATCATTCCCAACAATATCATTACCAAAGCGCCGAGTGCGGAATTAAGACCGAATCAAAAGGATAGCGACAGCCTACCTGATTACGATATCCTTGACAAGATTCTCTTCCAATATATTGAGCGCAGACAGAGTCCGGCAGAAATCAAAGCCATGGGTTTTGATGCTGCATTGGTTGACCGCATCCTCAAGT
>DALYHN010000067.1:0-10580 GCA_031970875.1 Chitinophagaceae bacterium | reverse complement strand
ATCTGCTCACCGTATGTTTTTCTTGATATTCACTCATATCAATACGGGTCATCATCGTTTCATCATCAAAGAGATAACCCGCCAAAGCTTTAGCCAATTCTGTTTTACCCACACCGGTTGTACCTAAGAAAATGAAAGAGCCAATCGGCTTGCGCGGATCACTCAAACCAGCCCTGCTTCTTCTGATGGCATCAGCCACAGCTGTGATGGCTTCTTCTTGACCAATCACACGCTGATGTAATTCATCTTCCAAATGCAGCAGCTTTTCTTTTTCACTTTGCAGCATCTTACCAACAGGAATACCGGTTGATTTGCTGATGGCTTCTGCAATGTCTTCTGCATCCACCTCTTCTTTCATCAATCGCTTCTCCGCTGTTTCAGCCAACTGTGCAGTGAGTTGCTGTATCAATTGTTCTGTTTCCTTGATCTTACCGTATCGAATCTCCGCCACTTTACCATAATCGCCGTTACGCTCTGCCTGCTCTGCCTGAAACTTCAATTGCTCTATTTGCTCCTTGGCTTGCTGCACCTGATCTACCAAGCCTTTTTCTGATTGCCATTTGGCTTTCAGCGTATCTCTTTCTACGACTAGATTCGCAATCTCTGTTCCTAATTCTTTTAATTTCTCTTCATCATTTTCTCTGCGAATGGCTTCACGTTCAATTTCCAATTGACGAATCTGTCTTTCCAGTGTATCCAGTTCTTCTGGCATAGAGTTCATTTCCAAACGCAGTTTGGCTGCACTCTCATCAATCAAATCAATAGCCTTATCGGGTAGAAAACGATCGGAGATATACCTGTTAGACAATTCTACTGCAGCAATGATGGCTTCATCCTTGATACGCACATGGTGGTGCGATTCATAACGATCTTTCAAACCACGCAAAATGGATATCGCATCTTCTACGCTTGGCTCTTGAATCATCACCTTCTGGAAGCGACGCTCTAAAGCCTTATCCTTTTCAAAATATTTCTGATACTCATTCAAGGTTGTTGCACCTACAGCACGCAATTCACCTCTTGCCAAAGCCGGCTTCAAGATATTGGCTGCATCCATCGCACCCTCACCACCACCGGCACCAACCAGCGTGTGTATTTCATCAATGAACAAGATAATCTCGCCATCGCTGGTCGCTACTTCTTTCACCACCGCTTTCAGGCGCTCTTCAAACTCACCTTTATATTTGGCACCAGCAATCAGCTGGCCCATATCCAATGCATAGATAATCTTGCTCTTCAAATTTTCAGGTACATCACCGTTCACAATACGCATGGCCAGACCTTCTGCAATTGCAGTCTTACCAACACCCGGCTCACCCACGAGAATGGGGTTATTCTTTGATCTTCTGGTAAGAATGTGTAGTGTTCTGCGAATTTCTTCATCACGACCAACCACTGGATCTAATTTTCCCTGACGTGCCATTTCATTCAGATTCTTGGCATACTTATTCAAGGCATTGTATTCTTGTGATTGGGTTTGAGAAGTCACCTTATCACCTTTACGTAAATCTTTGATTGCAGCTACCAATGCTTTTTCTGTAAGACCAGCTTCTTTTAGAAGTCGGGCTGTATTGTCGCTACCCTCTAACAACACCAATAACAAATGCTCAGGTGTTACAAACTCATCCCCAAATGTTTTTAATACATTGGCTGTTCGTAGTAGAGCGTTATTCAAATCTCGGCTGATAGACTGTGCTGGCTCCGCCCCTTGCGCTTTGGGTAAACGCTGTAATGCTTCACCCAATTTTGTTTCAAGCAAATTGAGTGTGACATTGGTTTTCTTTAATAAAAAATCTACAGGACTATCCTCCTGCTCCAGCAAAGCTTTCAGTAAGTGCTCTGTCTCAATATTTGGGTTACCAGCATTAAATGCTAATTGCTGACTCTGCTGAATCAGCTCCTGCGCTTTAATGGTATAATTGTTCAAATTCATATATCCTGATTTTCGGGGGTCATAGAATACGGTTCATGCTACTACCGCAAAACCCAATCCAGCCCAGCCAAACAGGTAATAATGGCTGCAATTAATCTTTTCACCTGTAGGAAAGTCAGACAAGAGTGCGATTTCCTGTAAATATTACAGCCAAACAAGACGCAAACCTTAACTTTACGAGCACAATTTTTACCATGGAGCAATCGCAACATTTTGATACCCAAGCCATCAGAACGCAAACGCAACGTACTTGGGAAAACGAGCATTCTACACCCCTTTTCATGACTTCCAGCTTTGTGTTCGACAATGCGGAAGATATGCGTGCAGCTTTTGCAGAAGAAAACGACCACAATATTTATAGCAGATTTAGCAATCCTACTGTTGATGAGTTTGTACAGAAAATGGTTTTACTGGAAGAAGCAGAAGCAGGTTATGCAACAGCCAGCGGCATGAGTGCAGTATTTGGCACATTCATGAGCTTTTTGCAAAGCGGTGATCATATCCTTTCTTCTGGTTCTGTATTTGGCTCTACACATACCATCCTCACCAAGTATATGGGCAGATGGAAAATTGAGTACGACTACTTTGATGTGAACAAGCCAGAACTAATTGAGAGCCTCATTCGTCCAAATACCAAGATGCTCTACATCGAAACACCATCCAACCCGGGGTTAGACATTGTAGATATGGATATGCTGAGCGCTTTGGCGAAAAAGCATAACCTGATTTTCGTTGTAGACAATTGCTTTGCCACACCCGTGTTACAAAAGCCCATGTTACATGGTGCCGATGTGGTGATTCACTCTGCTACAAAATGGATCGACGGACAAGGACGTGTGGTTGGTGGCGTAATCGTTGGTAAAAAAGCACTGATCAGAGAGATTTATTTATTTCTGCGCAATACAGGACCCAGTATGAGTCCGTTTAACGCTTGGGTATTAAGTAAAAGTTTAGAAACACTTTCTATTCGAATGGAAAGGCATTGTAATAGCGCTTTGCAGATTGCAAGAACCTTGGAAAGCAACCCTCATCTAGAGTGGGTGAAATATCCTTTCCTTGAAACGCATCCACAACATAAAATTGCTTGGAAGCAAATGAAAGCAGGTGGCGGTATTGTATGCTTTGAATTAAAAGGTGGATTAGCACGCGGCCAAAAATTTTTGGATGCTTTACAAATGTTGAGCAGAACAGCCAATTTGGGTGATAGCAGAAGCATTGCCTCTCACCCTTCATCTACCACTCATTCCAAGCTTACGGAAGCAGAGCGATTAGCAGTAGGCATCACACCCGGACTGATTCGTATATCTGTAGGACTGGAGCATCCAGATGATATTTTAAAAGACATTCAACAAGCATTAGAAGTCTCTTCAAAATAAGGATTATGAAAAAATGGATTTTCGCTATTGCCTTTGTAATGCCGTTTCAATTATTGGCTCAATATAATTTCAGTGCATTAGACGCACGCATTGATGCCATGAAAAAAGAGTTGGGCGGTTTTGCTTCAGTTGTAGTTGCCAAAGATGGCAAAGTCATTTACAAAAAGAACTTAGGCGAAGACTTCAATGAGCGCACACAAGTACAAATTGCCAGTAGTAGCAAATGGTTAACAGCTGCCATGGTATTGGCTTTGGTAGATGCTGGAAAACTATCATTAGATGATAAAGTCTCTCAATATATTCCTGATTTTACCAAGTACAATAAAAGTTATATCACGATCAGACACTGTCTAAGCCATCAAACAGGCATTAAGCAGGAACCAATCAAACTAGCTGCTTTCTTACTTCGAAAAAAATATGAAACCTTGGAACAAGAAGTGAATGAATTTGTATCAAAAAGAGAGATTGACTACAACCCGGGCGAAGCCTTTTTCTATGGTAATGTGGGCATGAATATTGCTGCTCGTGTTTGTGAGGTGGTGATGAAAAGAGGCTTTGAACAAATCATGGGCGAAAAGATTTTACGTCCCCTCGCTATGCGCTCTACCAATTTCAGCGATGAGAATGGTAACGCACCCAATCCTTCTGGTGGCGCAGTTTCCTCTTCCTTAGATTATACCAATTTCTTGACCATGATTTTGAACAAGGGCATGTTCAATGGTAAGCGCGTATTGAGTGAAGCATCTGTAGAAGAATTGATCCGTTCACAAACAAATAATATTCCTGTTAAATACACACCCAAAATAGCAGAGGGTTATACTTATTCATTGGGCGCATGGGTGCAAGAAAAAGATGCAGCTAATAAAACATTTATCATTAGTGCACCCGGACTATTAGGTACTTGGCCAATGATTGATTTCTGTCGCAAATACTCCTTCGTAATTGTTACAAAGAGCTTATTAACTGATCAGAAAAAGGAATCCTATCAGCAATTAATACAGCTCATCAACGATCAGATTGCTGTACAATCTTGCAATTAAAATCATGTACGAGCATAAGAAACAGCCATTAGCCAGTAAAAACACTTTTTATAATAGAGTGTTGACCAATATGATCTGGTCTATGCTCTTAATTATCATTTGTTTGCTAATTGGTGTATTGGGATATCACTACACAGCCAATATTGATTGGCTGGATGCCTTACACAATGCCAGCATGATTCTAAGCGGCATGGGGCCAGTAGTAGAAATTACAACGGTTGCAGGAAAATGGTTCTCTTCCTTTTATGCCCTATTTAGTGGCATTATGTTTATTACCAATATCGGTATACTACTTGCACCTGCAGCACATCGCTTTTTTCACAAACTGCATGTAGAAGAATAGCATGTCAGGCAACAATTACCATCAGCTCATTAAGCAAAAAGCAAAAGCTTTTGGATTTGACTATTGCGGCATTAGCAAAGCAGTTGCTTTAGATGAGGATGCAAAGCGTTTAGAGCAATGGCTACAACAAGACCTGCACGGCTCCATGCAATACATGGAGAACTATTTTGATTTACGGATAGATCCCAGAAAATTATTCCCGGGCGTAAAATCAGTCATCACTTTTTTAAAAAACTACTACCCAGAGCAACAACAAACCACAGACGGGCCAAAGATCTCCAAATACGCGTACGGGCAGGATTACCATGATGTCATCAGGCATCAGTTGAAGGGCTTACTTCACGAGTTACAAACGAGTATTGGCCAGTTTAACGGAAGAGGTTTTGTAGATAGTGCGCCAGTTTTGGAGCGAACTTGGGCGCAACGTAGTGGACTTGGCTGGGTGGGCAAAAATGGGAACTTAATCAATAAACAATCTGGCTCCTTCTTTTTTATTGCTACATTGATAGTCGATCTCGAACTGGTGTATGATGATGCATACGCAAAAGACTTTTGCGGTTCTTGTACCAGATGCATTGATGCTTGCCCAACGGAAGCAATACTTCCGAATAAAGTTGTTGATGGCAGCAAGTGCATCAGCTACTTTACCATTGAACTGAAAGATTTATTGATTCCTGATAACATGAAAGGACAATTTGATAACTGGATGTTCGGTTGCGATACTTGCCAGGATGTTTGCCCTTGGAATCGTTTCAGCAAACCACATCAGGAAATAGCTTTCACGCCTATACCTGAAATACTCAACATACGGACGGCTGATTGGGAGGAGATGACCGAAACTCAATTCAAGGAAATTTTTAGAAAGAGTCCTTTGAAGCGAAGCAAGTATGCCGGCATTCAACGCAACCTCAAGTTTATACAAACCACATGATTCGCTTTAACGCCATCATTGAGAAATTTGCTAAGCAGGGAGAAAAGACCGGCTGGACTTATGTACTGATTCCAGCAGCTATTGCTGAGAAATTGAATCCGGGCAAAAAAACTTCTTTTCGCGTAAAAGGCAAATTAGACGAACACAGTATAGAGGGTATTGCATTAATGCCTATGGGCGAAGGTGATTATATCTTACCCCTGAAAGCAGATATCAGAAAAGCAATCCACAAAAAACAGGGCAATACACTTTCCCTTCAACTGGAATTAGATAGTGCTAAGATTTCCGTTCCTGAAGACTTGGTTATATGCTTGGAAGACGAACCAAAAGCTAAAGCATTTTTTTACGATAAGCTTCCCGGCTCACACAGAAACTATTTCATTAAATGGATTGATAGTGCCAAGACTGAAGCCACAAGAAGCAAGCGTATTGCCATGGCCGTTAATGCCCTTAGTAAGGGTTGGCACTACGGACAAATGATTCGGGCTTCGCAAGGCAAACCGCTGGAATAATTACAATTGCCAACCTAATTTGATACTCAGTCTTTTGAATTGTTCGCGCAGATTTGTGGTTGTTTGTTCAGGCGTACTTGGCCAAGGCCTGATCCAATTCCATGCATCATAGGCATAACGCATTTCCTTTGCCGAATAACCAAACTGTAGCAATAACCCTTTATCTTTTTTATTTGTGAGCCTGAATGCAATACCCGCATCCCAAAATAGTGTTGTTCGATAGTTTTTATTCGTAACACCCCACATATTGCTACCCTTTTGTTGATCCGTAGCCCATGGAGCCGATACACCCAGGTCAAGGTATAACCACGGCATGGCTTGTTGCTGAATCGGATGCATCCTGAAAGCTGCAAAGACAGGAACTGTTCTGGTGTGATAATAGTCTATACCCAGCCCTGCGCCGATGAAATAATTTTTCTTTTTGATACCATGAATGGATTGAATCTGAAAAGCTTCTCCGGAAGAACCAGACAAGACACCTAATTGATGAATAGCACTATACTGCCATCTTTTCTTTTGAGCAAACAAGGACAAAACACTTAAAGAAAGTACTAATAATAACAAGTATCGCATAAACTTATTTTGAAGGATAACCAATTTTACTGAGCAATGAAAAGCGATTATTTACACCAAGGCGATACTGATATAAACCATCTTTGGCTACCAACATTACCAGATCGCCTGATACAATTACATCATAGGTTTCCATACCTGTAGCAATATCAAGCAATTGAATATTACGCTTATCACGCACATCGTACCACTTTAAGCCTGCTTTACCATCACAGATAAATAGATCATCACCTTGCACTGCAAGTCCGTGCGGATTGGTCATAGGATAGGTTTTCACTAATACTGGTGCAGACAAATTACGTACATCCAGAATATCCAACTGATTAGTCGCATTGGTACAGGTTGTACCACTTCTCAATGTTACGTAGGCAAAATCGTCATCCGCCACAACGGGATCACAAGCTCTTGCATGACTAAACATGCCTGTGCGAATAGGCGCAGCTGGATTGCTTAATCCATAAATAAACATACCGGTAGCAGAACCAATAAAAAGATTTTGTTTGAAAGGGTAAATGGTTTCAATGCCCCAGCCAATTTCTTGGTTCCCCTTGAATACTGGCAAAGACGGATTTGAAATATCAAAAGTATTCAAGGCATTTGTGGTAACCGTATACAAGTAGGGTTCAACCAAAGCGAATCTGGCCATGGAACCACTTTGTCCTGATGAAGGTGGCCTGCTTGCATTTGCACGAATACCACTGAATGAAGCTGCCATCATATCAAAAATTATCACATCTTTTCTATCCTTACCAAAGAATCCTGTTGAACCACACTCCTCTTTAACAGTCGTATCTCTACGAATCCATTCGGTAATAATTTTATTGGTATCGCTTGCCACAAAACCATTAGCCCACATCCTAAAGGGGAATACGCCTGGCTGATATTGCTTCACTTTTACATTAGTTGGATCACTGATATCAATTGTGACCATATCTGCATATAAATCCGCATACAAGAAATTGCCTGATACCGCCAAATCCTGATTACCGGGTATTGCAATAAAATATTTGTTGACTGGCGCAGCAGGATTGCTGTTATCAATAATATGAATCCCCTTATCTATTTCATTCAGAAAAATATAATTGCCTTTAACAAAGAACTTACCCGGTTCCTCAATAGGCCGAGGTGTAGCTGAGCCAATTGCATTCCTTACTTGCTGTGTTGTTTGATATACTGGCGTAAAGACTGCATAAGTTTTCCAACAAGTATCTTTCATACATGCGCTGAATGACAAGACAAATAAAGACAAGGCAAGCAAACTTGATAATTTCTGAAGGGCTTTCATATCGTTTTATTGTATAGTGAAGGATATATTGGCTGATTGAAAAAATGCCTTTCTACTCAGTACTGATTGATGCATATTTCGTAGTCCCAATTCAAACTGCGGTCCTACCCAAATCTTCTTACCCTTTTTTATTGGGATAGCATATTGCATACCCAATGAACTATTGAGCAAAAAGCGCTGGTATTGCTGATTGCTTACATAAAACACATTACTACCTTCATTATAATGCAATGCCTTAGCTCCTAATAATACGGCAGGAAGTAAGGAGAGATTTGCACGCCACTTCTTAGAAGCAAAAGGCTGCACATATAAAGTAACTGGCATTTGCAATAAATGAAACTGATGCTGATAAGTATAACCTGTACCGGGTCTATAAAACGCAGTAACACTATTCACTGTGTTGATCCGATTATCTCTAGCCTGAAACACTGTATCCACTTTTGCACCCGTAATCAAATCCATAGAAGCAAAGCGATAATGTAGTCCAGCAGATAATTGCCATTGTTTTTTGTTGATCAGAAATATCCCAGCGCCCAACGAGAAACTATACCCAGCTTTGTACTGCAAATTACCCGGCGAAATAGCTATACCACTGATATTACCCGAGCCAAACACAGGTGAAGCACTGCCACCAAACTGCATATCCTGGGCCGTAGCCAAACCCAATATCTTGTTGGGTTGAATATCGCTAATGCCAACTTGCATAGTAAAATACCATTGTAACTTTTTTCTATTGCTCGTTTTCTGTTGCACTGTATCTGCTACAGTTGCTTTTACAGAATCAATATGCTTATCAAGAGAAGAGATGACCAATTTACTTTCGATACTAGACAAAGAATCAGTTTTTATCTCTATATCATCAGCAAGAGCATCTTGCGTATGTACAGAAATAGCCGGCTTTGCATTAGCTGTATTCTGATCAAGTATAGTCTTATTTTCATCTTCATGCTGCAGCAATATGCTTTTATCGTTCTTACTGATTGATGGCTGTTTAGCAGATACTTGAGGCAATAATCTTGTTTTACCTGCCAAAAGATTAACTGTTGATTGAGTCTGACTATTTATCTGCTGTGTACTTGAATTTTGTGCTTGCGTATTTGTTTTTTGTCGATCAACGCTTGGAGCTCCTATTTTGTCATCCAGTTTAATGCTTGACTGATTTACTTCTTTGTTCGCAGGGGTTGGTTCTTGTTTTACGAATGCGGCTTCTGTAGCGTCATCACCTTGCATAAATATCCAAGTGCTTGCCATCACCACTGCAAATATTGCAGCGGCAGTCCACCAGAAAATAATTCTCCTTTTGCGCTCCTTACGGATACGTTCAGCCACGGCATCCCATACAGCCTTGTCAGGCTGTAGCGACCATTCCTTCAGTTCGCCACCGGCGAATTGTTCTAGATCATTGGGCATAAGACCTCCTGTTTTCGTTGTCTGATTGCTGTATCCACTGCATCAATAGCTTTCTAGCTCTGGCATATTGGCTGCGCGATGTACCTTCTTCAATTCCGAGCATCTTACCAATCTCCGGATGCGTATAGCCTTCTACTGCATGCAGGTTAAAAATGGTTTGATAACCGATGGGTAATTGTCTGATCAGTTTCGCCAAATCAGCAGCCTGTAATTTCAACTGCACATCATCTGGAGCTACTGCATGTAACTCTTGCTTATCCTCAATAAAAACCAGCTCCTGCTGATAGTTTCGATGCTTTTTCAAAAAGCTCAAGGCGCTGTTCACCATAATACGCCTAATCCAAGCACCCAAATCACCCTCTTCCCTATACTGATGCAAGAATCTAAATACCCGAACAAAGCCCTCCTGTAATACATCCTCAGCATCTTCCATACTCTTGGTGTAGCGATAGCAGAGTCCCAACATATTGGGCGCAAAGAGATCATACAACGCTTTTTGCGCAGTTGGCTTTCCCTTTAGGCACTCTTTAACCAATTGTTGATGCAGATTCATTCAGCAGGTTCAGTTAGCTTGACTCCATATTAAATACAAGCGTTGCACGACAAATACAATGCCGCGAAAATATTGCACCCTATTTTTGCGCCATGTCCGAATCAATTATTTCCAGAGATAGAAAATATGTTTGGCATCCTTTTACCCGACAAAAGCAAATGCCAGACCCGATTGCTATTGTCAAGGGCAAGGACAGCCTGCTGATGGATGCCGACGGCAATACTTACATTGACGCTATCAGTAGCTGGTGGGTGAATTTACACGGACATGCGCACCCCTACATCGCAGAGAAAATCTATGCACAAGCACTAGAACTGGAACAGGTCATTTTTGCGGGCTTTACGCACGAACCTGCAGTAACACTGGCAGAAAGATTATTATCCATACTACCCGGAAACCTGGCAAAAGTATTTTTTAGCGATAATGGTTCCACTTCTACAGAAGTAGCACTCAAAATGTCCATTCAGTATTGGTGGAATCAAGGCCAACACAATCGAAAAAAAATACTGGCTTTTAGAAACGCCTATCATGGCGACACATTCGGTGCCATGAGTGTGAGCGATCGTGGCGTATTCACCTTAGCCTTTCATGAACACCTTTTTGAAGTTGTTTTCATTGATACAC
>DALYHN010000066.1:9120-10595 GCA_031970875.1 Chitinophagaceae bacterium | reverse complement strand
ACTCCAGTTGAATCGCCCATCCAAACCGATAGGACATCCAACAAACCCTGCTTACTAAAACTGATTTCGATAGCGCGCTGTTGGTTACGAATCAACTCAGCTTCCAGACTCGCTTGTGCAGCTTTCACTGCTGTACCATTACTCACTTGCGCTTTAATTCTATTCAAGCCTGCTTGAAGGTCTTTTTCTACAATCGCAGTCTGCCCCAACTGATATTCTAATAATAAAGCACCCAGATAAATCTGATTGATACGCTCGCGCAGCTTTTGCATTTCGATTGCTACCTGCTGCTCGGCCACCTGTTCGCCCATACGCTGAAGCGATTGCTGTTGCTTGATCACACCGCCATTATAGATCAACTGGTTTACATCCAGCAAAGCACGATACTGATCCTTACTGAGTGGATCAACATTGATATTAGGCAGCTTAATCGGCAACTGTGTTACTTCTGATTGATAAGTAGCTTGTGCACCCAATGACAATTGCGGCAAATAATTTTTCTGCAGGTTATTGACACCGATTTGCGCCTGCTGCTGCACCAGGGCTTTTTGTCTGAGTAAGGGATAATTGGCTGCAGCTCTAGCTTGCGCTTCTTCCAGTTTTAAGATGGACTGCGCTTCTACATTACAAGCTATCAGCACGCCAAACAATATCCAGGTAAATTGTTTTTGATACATATCAGGGACGAATTGATCTGAGTATAAAATTGGCCACTTCCTTTTTCCTCGCTTTCAACAGCTTGTCGTATTGCGGATCAGATAGCTGATTGATGGTTTGAAAAAGCGGTCGGGCAATAAAGGGAAATAAACAAAGTGCCATCACATTCAACATCAGTTGAACTGGCTCAATAGGCATAATCTCCCCACGCTTGGCTGCATCTTGAATATCCTGCCTGATTTTATGAAAAGGCAACTGCTGCATATTGGCTAGGAAATGTTTTTTCACGATAGAATCTGCCCCACTATGCATTTCACCCAAGACAAACATGGGCAAAAATGGATTCGCAATGGCCATACTGATATACACATCCACAAAAGCACGCAGCTTATCTTCAAAAGCACCTTCCTTACCAAATATCTCAGCCACTTTCGGCATCATCGTACCAAAAGCTTGCTGAAAGATTACTTCATGCAGGTTCTCTTTGCTTCGGAAATAATAATGCAACAAGGCTTTGTTGATACCTGCTTCATCTGCAATATCCTGCATACGCGCACCGGCCATCCCCTTTTGGAAAAACACCCTTCTGGCAGCATCCAAAATCTTTTGCTCAGTACTAAAATCCTTTTCTTTGTTAACCACTTGATTTAACCATTTGGTTAACAAAGTTTGCAAAACATTGCCCATACCACCAAAAAAAATATCAGGCATGGCCTGATATTTTATCTAATCAATTGTTGTTGAGCTTAATGCACCGGCTCTGCTGTGAGGTGCACTTTGGTCATATCATGGTAATGATTCTGCAACTCATGGATATA
>DALYHN010000066.1:5314-9020 GCA_031970875.1 Chitinophagaceae bacterium | reverse complement strand
TTCAGACGAACCACCTCTCCTCTCCACATTTTTCCTTCATATTCACCCATCAGGTAATCGCCCACTTTAATGTTGTTGAATTTGATCATATGGCTTTAGGTTTTGATTGTATAAATTAGGAAAATCTGCGGAAAGACCAAAGCATTATTCTGCCCAGCTCATGGTATATCCGGGGTTTTCGATCTCCAAAGCTTGCTTGGTTAGCATCAACGGATGGAATGTATCCACCATCACAGCCAACTCTTGCGTCTCCTTTTTGCCTATGCTTTTCTCAACAGCACCAGGATGTGGCCCATGTGGAATACCAGCCGGATGCAGGGTGATCATACCTCTTGTTACATTCTTACGGCTCATAAAATCACCATCTACATAATACAACACTTCATCGCTATCAATATTGCTGTGGTTATACGGCGCCGGAATAGCCTGAGGATGATAATCGTATAACCTTGGCACAAAACTGCAAACCACAAAATTGTGTGCTTCAAATGTCTGATGCACGGGAGGTGGCTGGTGTACGCGACCGGTAATAGGTTCGAAATCATGGATACTGAATGCGAATGGATAACAACAACCATCCCAACCAACCACATCAAAAGGATGATGTGCATAATGCAGACCATACATCACTCCTTTTTTCTTGGTCTTGATCACAAAGTCGCCAGTTTCATCAAAGGTTTTCAAATCCTTTGTCGCACGAATATCTCTTTCGCAGAATGGTGAATGCTCCAATAACTGACCGTACTTACTCATGTAGCGCTTGGGATAACGAATCGGACTAAAGCTCTCAACTATGAACAAACGGTTATTACTATCTGCAAAGCTGATCTGATAAATAGTACCACGTGGAATCACCAAATAATCGCCGTAACCAAAAGAGAGTTCACCATACTGCGTATGCAGCACACCGCTACCCTCATGCACGAAAATCATTTCATCGGCATCAGCATTCTTGTAGAAATAATTAGTCATACTCTCTTGCGGAGCAGCCAATACAATGTGACAATCGTTATTCACTAAAACCGGAATTCGACTATCTAAAAAGTCTTTTGCTGGCTTGATATGGAAACCTTCAAAACTTCTGTGCTTCAGCATTTTCTCTTCTGCCACCTGAGGTGCTACAGAGAATGGCTCATCTGTATGAATGATTTGCGTGGGTTGATGGCAATGATAAAGGATAGAGTAATCATTGCTGAATCCTTCGGTAGAAAACAATTGTTCACTGTATAATTGTCCGTCGGGCTTTCTGAATTGCGTATGACGCTTATGCGGGATATTGCCCAAACTTTGATAATGAGGCATGGTTCATTGATTGAATGATTGAATGATAGGATGATAGGATGCGTGAATGTTTAAAAAACAAGTATTCACTTAACCTCCGCTACTGCTTATGCCAAGGACAATTCTAAAGTGGCCAGCAGGAACACGTATTTCCAGCGGCGTTTATCAATCCAATAAGTAAAGTTTCTGTACAATGGCATAGCCGAATCGCTTAATTTGGCAATCGCAGCGTAAAAATAGGGCAAAAGATATGACTAGCATCGGACTGATTTCAGACACACATGGCCACTTGAGTGAACAGGTTTTTCCCTTTTTTCAACATTGTGATGAAATTTGGCACGCAGGCGATATTGGTAACCTAGACTTGCTGAACCAATTGATGACTTTTAAACCTACCCGGGCTGTCTATGGCAATATTGACGGACAGGATATCAGAAGTGTAGCGCCAGAAACCCTAGTTTGGCATTGTGAAGATTTAAAGGTCTTGATGACCCATATTGGCGGGAAACCACCGAAATACAATCCTGCATCCAGAAAACTCATTGCCCACCACCAGCCTCAGCTATTCATCACAGGTCATTCTCACATCCTAAATATCCAATACGACCATACACAATCCTGCCTTTTTATGAATCCAGGTGCTGCAGGAAAACAAGGATGGCATCAGGCAGCTACCCTTGTACGGTTTAAAATTCATGGAAGTGAAATTCAACAATGCGAGATCAAAGAGTATAAAAAAGGGGGTTAATGATTCTTTTGTGACAATAATCATAGTATATATAAAACCTTGTGCCTAAATTGACATAGCTATATTTTTGATATGCCCAAGGAAAAGAACCCTAAGGTCTTGGAGCAAGACCAAACAACAACCAACAGCAAGTCATTATTCATCATAGGTATAGGTGCATCTGCAGGCGGATTAGAGGCTTTACAGGACTTTCTCTCTAACCTGCCTACCAACTTATCCAATGTGGCGATTATCATCGCGCAGCACATGAGCCCTACACACAAGAGCATGCTGGTACAGCTATTAAGCAGAGAAACACGCTTGCAAGTATCAGAAGCCCTTCATGGTGAAGTAATAGAAGAAAACAAAGTCTATATCACCCCCCCAGATAAAGACATTGCTATTGTAGGTAATTCTATTGAATTGCGTAGAACCATCATGCCTACAGGACCTAAACCTTGTGTTGATGTGCTATTCAACTCAATGGCATCGAATATCGGCTCAAGAAGCATCGGCGTGATCCTATCTGGTACAGGTACCGATGGTGCAGCAGGCATGAAAGCCTTGAAAGAAGCTGGTGCCATTACCATTGCGCAAGAACCTCAAACAGCAAAATACAATGGTATGCCGCTAGCAGCCATTGAAACTGGTGCTGTTGATATGGTATTGCCACCAGACAAAATGGGCGAAGAAATAAGAGAGAGTTTATTACATCCGGGCCAGCAAAGAGTCATTGCCAATAGCATGCCCATGGATGATAGCCCGCTAGGACAAATCTTTAAAATTCTATCTGAACGTGCCGGAACAGATTTCTCTAACTACAAACCTTCTACAATCTGCAGAAGGTTGGAGAAAAGATTTGTTACCCTCCGCATGCCCAATATTGAAACCTATGTAGATTACTTACTGAAAACACCGGGAGAGGCAGAAGCCTTGTTTAATAATATTCTTATTGGTGTTACCTCTTTCTTCAGAGATCAGGATGCATACAATGCTTTAAAATTAATTCTAGAAAAAATCATCGCCGGCAAGAAAGTGGGCGATCCTATCAGAATTTGGGTGCCAGGTTGCGCCACCGGCGAAGAAGCATACAGCATTGCCATTCTCCTGTCTGATTTACTCAAAGGAAAAACGCAGGAATACAATATTCAGATATTTGCGACAGATATTGATGAAGAAGCGATTGCACATGCCCGCAAAGCCATCTATGAGGAGCCCAGCCTTAAAGGGTTACCCAAAAATTTCATTAAGACCTATTTCATACAAAAGTTTGATAAATATGAATTAATTAAGCCAATCAGATCCTTGGTTTTATTTTCAAGACATGACTTAGTCAGCAACCCTCCTTTTTTGAAGCTGGACTTACTCAGTTGCAGAAATCTATTGATATACTTTGGAGGCAATTTGCAGAAACACATCATTCCTGTTTTTCACTATGCATTGAATCCAAATGGCTATTTATTCCTTGGCAAGTCAGAAACAGTAGGCCAGTTTTCCGATTTGTTCGCCACATTGGATGGTAAAAGCAAAATCTTCCAGCGCAAACTGGGTAATGCCCTGCACACGATTAAATTAAGTGCATTTAAAACTGGAAAGACCATTGCGCAACCCAACCCTAAAAAAGTTGCCAAACAAGAACTAAGTATAGCTGAGCTTGTAAAAGAGACACTTTACATCAATTATGATCATCCATACGCA